>NZ_JBRCUV010000050.1:0-42884 GCF_053498235.1 Thermodesulfobium sp. | reverse complement strand
TATGGCAATGTTCCTCTCACCCGCACATAATAACACAAAGATCCTGCTTTTAAATTACACTCTTTTCACAGAAAATAGGCTCTTAACCTTATCAAATAAGATATCGCTATTCTCAAAACATACTCTATCTCTCTTTGTTATGTTGCCCAATTTATCACAATCTATAAATTTTATAAATCCTTGTTTTTCAAGCAATTCAAGTGAAGTGTCAAACTTCAATTTGCCCTTTTCAGGAATTTTGATGCAATAACAAAACAAACCACAATTAATAGCCTCAGTTATCATAGAGATAGAATCAGAAGTAACAATTGCAAAATCAGATACCTCAAAAAAATATCTAAGTGGATTTATCTTGTCCTTACGATAGTAAACACAAAGATCTATCGGATAATTCTTGCTTTCGAGAAGTCTTTCAAAATCCTCTGGGGTTCGTCTAGATGTAGAAAGCAAATATCTGTAATTTTTAAGGTTTTTATTCTCAAACAGTAGTTCTAAACCCCTTATAATTTCAATAGAATTAAATCTATGATGCTTACTATTGCCGCCAATTATGATTGATATCCAAGGACCACTCGATCCAAGTTTTGATTTAAAGTTAATAATCTCTTCCTTTTCCAATTTTTCTTTAAAATATATAGCTCCAAATATACGGTAAACCTTTGGACTATCTTTTGCTTTATCGTGGTAGGGCACTATTATTATGTCAAAGATATCAGGCAAGAGTTTCGGGTAAAATATAGAAATTGTAGGTTTACCAGTAGCAATTTTAAAAAGCGCTAAAAATGGATGAACCCTATTCCCTGTACCAATCGCCCCCATATAATTTCCTGGATCTACTCCGAAAAATTTTATAAATAACTCTTTAGCAGTATCTTTATTAACTATGTGATCAAAAAACCTCAACAGTTCAGTCCTAAAATCAACGAACGGTATGTTTTTTATTTCATAATCCAAACCTACTCCTCTTGCTAAAGATACAGACTGGTTGAAGTGTCCTGGCCGACCTTCTGAGATAATTATAACTTTCAAATATCTATCTCACCTCAAAGGATTTTGTAGCAACACCAGTAATCACCCAAGGAAAGTCTATATATTTCTTATAAACAGCCTCAGGTTTTTCTGCGTCTGAAGGTATTTGTGAAGAGTAAATTTCTACAACTAGTTGATTGTTCTTTGGTTTATCAGTAATGGATTTAATAAGCTGACTAAAGGTTTCAATAACCTCTTCCTTTGGTTTATTTGGAGCATTTTCAGAAGTCTTTGACCTTTGCGAGCTTGATTCGTCGCTTCCTGTTACTATCATAGTATAATTTCCCTTAGGAAGATTCGGATCAATTGAAATCTGTTCTTTATAGATCTCTTCTCTGAATGGCCTTAAAGAAACCTCAAATTTAATTGGCTTAGATTTTTTTACTAAATTGTCCATGTTAATTTTATCAATTTGAGCGCTTTTAATCTTATTTGACATATCTATTTTATAACCAATATACTCAGGAACAACATCTTTCATTGGATTTGTTAATAATTTATATAATATCTCATCTAACTCAAGCACGCTTTTATAAGAGATATCGTCAGGATCAGAATACATATTCTTCCTTTCTATAGTAGTTCCATCAGAAAGTCTTATAGTTATATCAGCCATACTTGAACCACCGTGCTGGCTTAAAAGAGAATCATCAAGGCATTGTAGCACAACCTTCGAGGCATACTTTAAGAGCATATCTTCACTTTCTGGTAATTGAACAAAGAAACTGTGTTCACCATTTGAATTGACATTAACGTCAATTGTTGTAGTAGAGGGTAGAGTTCCCAAATATGCCGCAATACCATAAGTTCTATCTTGTACAACCTTTCCTATCGGAGATATTATAGAGGCTACTTTAAATGGTAATACCTGACTCTTTATAGTATAGTAAGTATAAGCAGAAGACAAAAAATAGTCTACATTTCCAGCATCCGTAGCAGGATGTCCAAATGCTAAAACTTTATCCCCATCAATTTCAGTAAGAGTACCTACAGCTCCAAGTTCTACTGAGCCTCTTGCAAATTGGACGGCAATTGAGGCGCCCGGTTCTGCTTTCCACTGATGAGCTGTTTCAGAAGAAACGTTTGAAACCAAGGGCATTTCCTTTTTCAACATAGATAAAACCCTTCCCGTAAAACCTTTTTCATAATACAAAACACATGGTCTTTCTATCAAAACCCCTTTTTCATCTGTCGGTATTTTAGAAACTGCAGTAAACACCTTGTTATCCAAAACAACTGGTTTCTCGAGTTTGCTTATTTTAGGAGAACTTTTCTCATAACTCCAGAGAGTTCTCATAGCCTCTATTGGTGTAACCAGACCAATATGCGGATCTGCATTTTGAAATGTAGCAGAGATAGCACCGATCAACTTTCCATTGATATAAACAGGACTTCCGCTCATACCCTCAGCAATTCCACCTGTAAAATCAATAGCTGGGCCCCAAACCTTTACTAAATATGATGGATACAAACCAGGATTATCAATTATGCCTATTATTTCTACATTAAAAGTTGAAATCTCAGAACCCTTGATGGTAGTCTTTGCAATACCAAAATCCCCAACTTGAACAGCATAAGCATAAGAATTCATCAATAAAAACAATGTAACAAAAAAAATAGTTAACCTTTTCAAAATTACCTCCCATAATTTAGCTAACATCACAAGATTTAATTATAACCTAATTAATGTCAATACATACCAAACCTGTCTAATTCATAAATCAAATTAAACTCTTTGTTATTGATGAAAAAGTAAGTAATAAACCTACAAAGAGTAGTATAAAAATCCATTACAAATCCTTTCAAATTACCACTACAAAATACTTTATTTTGATGACCAAATAAATTTACTTATTCCGACTTTTTTCTCAGTTATCAATAAGTCAGAATAATATCAAAGATAAAAATTATTAATGAAAGGTGGTAAGTAAAATGACGAGAGAGAAGAATATCTTTGTAGTTCTTAAAGAGAATAGGCAAAATCAAACAAAATTAATCAAAGAAGTAAAAGATTATGTAGCAGCGAATAATGTCAACAAAATTTATTTGTTGAAAGTTATAGATAGGTCTGAAGATCTTGGAGTCTTTAATCCTGAAGCCGAAGAAATTATTGTTACAAGAGCAGAAAATGATATTTCAAAGTTTATGACAAACCTAACTGACGTTGGTTGTCAAGTAGAAGGAATTATAAAGGTTGGATCATACCATGACAGAATTGAAGAATTGGCAAAGAAATATAACCCAGAAGTAATAATAGTTCAAAGCTCCAAATTAAGTGGAATAAAGAGAATCTTCCTTGGAAATTCTATTTCAGATGTCATAAACAACGCACATTGTCCTGTAATTGTAGTTGGCTCTTGAAAAACTTAAAAAATTTATAAATCAATTTTGAGGAGGGAGAAAAATGAAGAAGGAAAATAACAAAAAGATAATACCTCTACTTATGTGGGGTGCTCTTTCATTAAGTTCTTATCTAATGATTTTCCTATTTCAGAATGAGGTTTTATTTTATGCTACAAGAGGTGGATTATTTTCAGTAGTTCCAATACTTTTTGCCTTTTACTTTTCTTTTGTACATGGAGCTTTTGCAAGTTATTTATTACCATTTATTGGCGTTGAAGCCATAATAAAGAAGGAGGCTCACTAAAATGGAAGGAAATTCTATGGGAATTTTGTCAAACTTTATTACACTTGATCCAGCAAATATTCTTTTCCTATTATTTGTCGGCTTTGTTGGAGGATTGGTTAGCGGTTTTATAGGCTCTGGTGGAGCATTTGTTCTTACGCCAGGAATGATGAGCATTGGAGTTCCTGGAACAGTAGCAGTCGCAAGCAATATGTGCCACAAGTTCCCAAAGGCAATGGTTGGAGCATATAAGAGGTGGAAGTACGGTCAGGTAGATATAAAGTTAGGTCTTGTTATGGCCATATCTGCTATTCTCGGAGTTCAAGTAGGAATACAAATTCAAGAAGCAATATTAAAGTCATGGGGAAATGCAGGGTCAAACCTTTATGTGAGCACTATGTTCATAATCGTCTTAACAATAGTCGGTACGTATGTATTTAAGGATGCATTAAATATGGCAAAGTCAAAGAACGCAAAGGAGGAGACTAGTGCTTTAGCAAAGAGGATACAGAGCATAAATATACCCCCAATGATATACTTTGACAAGATAGGGACAAAGATATCCTTCTGGGTTACCTTCCCAATTGGATTTTTCACAGGGCTTCTTGCGGCCACAATAGCGGTAGGAGGATTCATCGGAGTTCCAGGAATGATCTATATACTGGGCACAACTAGCACTGTAGGAACTGCAACAGAGTTGGTAATAGCATTTGTAATGGGATTGGTAGGTTCTGTGAAGTGGGCGATGAGCGGGATGATAGACATCAGACTAACTCTCATAATTCTTGCAGGCTCGCTGATAGGAGTACAAATAGGAGCTGCTGCCACTACATTCGTAAAGCCATATCTTATAAAGTTCGTAATGGGCTTCATAATGATCATGGTTGCAAGCTCAAGGGTACTTGCAGTCCCTCAGTATCTAAGTGAATTAAATATACTACATTTAGAAAAGCAACTTTTAAACGCTCTTGATCAAACTAGTTTTATAATAATGAGTCTAACTCTTCTTGCTGGAGCAATAATAATAGTCTTTAGCATGGTCAGGGGAAAGAGAGAACTAAAGAAGGCAAGTACTATTGCGCAGGTAAAGGTTACCGATTAAAATAGATGTATGTACAAAAAGTTACTAGTTGCATATGACGGTTCACTAAGTAGCAAAAGCGCACTAAAGGAGGCACTAGAAATAAGTGCCTCCTTTGACTCATACATAACTATTATAAGCGTTTTTGATCTACCTACCGAAATATTTGGTTTTACCTCTTTGGAATCAGAAAGGTTCGAATCCGAATTATATACGATGCTTTTAAACGCATTTGAACAGGCAAAAGAGAAAAATAAAATGGTATCCGCCTACTTTGCAACAATTGCAGGAGATAGCGCAACCTATACCAATATTGAATCAAGCGAAAAAATTCAAATACCGAAGAGGGTAAGCTCACCAGATAGCGCAATAGTTGCCTTTTCTGAATTTCTAAAACCAGATCTAATAATTATAGGAACAAGGGGGTACAACAGAGTAATAAACGTTGGCAGCGTTACAGTAGGCGTAATAAGAGATGCACCCTGTGATGTCTTAACAATTAAGACATACAAGGAAGGCAGATTTGAAGAGAAGTACAAAAATATTCTGATTGCATTTGACGGTTCCGAAACCTCCATAAACGCATTAAAGAGAACTATAAACATAGCAAAAAGGTTTAATTGGGAACTTACCGCAATTCACGTATATCCGCTTCTTACAGAAATAAATCTTTTTTCAAGCGTTCACACAAGAGAGGTTCTACTCCAAACATCAAAACATATTCTTGAAAGAGCTAGAGAAATAGCTTATAAAGAAGGCTACCCTATTTATACACACTCGGGGGGATTTGGAGATCCAGCAGAGTATATCGTTAATTATGCTACAGAAGAAAATTATGATTTAGTGGTTCTCGGAACACAAAATCCAAGTGCTGTAAAAAAGGTTTTAATAGGAAGCATTGCCTATAGAATTATTTCAGAAGCTGATTTTCCTGTTTATTGTATCCCAGTAAAAAGCCAAAAAAGAAAAATATAACAAAGCATGAAATACAAAAATAAAATAAAAGAAAATTTTTTGAGCCAGAAAGATATTTTTTTTATGATATTTTTAATAATTTTTTTGTTTGCTACCGGTGCTCTTTTGATCATAAACATCAACTTCTTTCCTAGTCCTTCTTTAAATTTGGATTTAACAAAAAAATCTATCCTTCTACCTACTGAAAACGAATCAAACACGGTAAGCATAGTTATATCTTCTACCTTACCTATTGAGGAAGTCACCTTAATTTACAAGCCACTCATCACATATCTCTCAAAAGCAACAGACAAACATATTATCCTGTTTACAAGAAAAACCTACTCTGAAGCCTTAGATGCAATGCTTGCAGGTGATGCACAAATTGGCATAGTAGGTTCAGGAGCCTTCTATGTAGACAAAAATAAATTAGATTTGCTTGCTGTACCAATGATAAACAACAAAACTTTTTACAAATCATACGTAATAGCTATAAAGGATGATATAAAAAATTTATTTGATTTGAAGGAAAAGGCAATAGCCTTTACTGATCCATATTCCTTTGCAGGTTATATAGTATTAGAAAATTATCTTAAAAAAAATGGCCTAAATTTAGATTTTTTTTCTAAACATTTTTTTACATTTAGTATCAACTCCTCAATTGAAGCTCTTAAAGAGGGGCTAGCCGATGCGATCACGATTGATAGTAATACATACGAACAAATAAAGGAGAGAAACCCTGATATATCCAATGCGTTACACATAGTATGGGAATCCCCAATAGAAATTCCAAATCCACCAGTAATAGCAATAAAGAATATGGATTACAAAACAAAACTTCAATTTCAAAAACTTTTTCTAGACATGGACAAAAGCGTAGAAGGCAGAAAGGTTCTAAATATATTAGGCTACGATAAATATGTAGAGGTAAGTAGCAACTTCTTCGAACCAATTTCAGAATGGTTAGGAAAAGACAATGAAAATAAGTTTTAAAATTGCAATATCTGTGATACTACCATCGCTCATCTGCACACTTGCACTTTTGCTCTTTATGAAATATGCCTTAACTCAAAACTTGCTTGAAAATCTAAATAAGAGAATGCAAAGTACCTGTTCAGATTTCGAGTATGCAATTATTGATAGCATTGCAACAAATAACAGTATTGAAGCCAACAAAATTTTAAAAAATATTAAGCAACAGAATAAAGAAATAGCCTATATATACATTCAGAGACCTTTTGGCAGAATTCTTGCATCTACCTTTGAAGATGGATTTCCAACAGAACTACTCAACCTGAAAGGCTCAAATGAAAAGGTTGTTAGAGCATTCAAAACCAAAGAAGGAACTATATATGACCTAAACTATCCACTACTAGGAGGTAGCTTTGGAACAATACACATAGGATACACTCATACCCTAATAGAAGAACGAATCAACAACTTTATTCTTCAATCCCTGCTTTTTAGTTTTATAGTGGTTGTCCTTTCTTTAATGTTTTTCCTCTTTTTGACTCAATCAATAGTTAAAAACATTAACAAACTAATTTACCTTGCAAAAAGGGTATCTGTTGGAGATTTTAATGTAAGAGTAGATATAAGATCTAAAGACGAACTTGAACACCTTGCACAATCATTAAATTCTATGGCAAATGACCTGAAGATTCACAAAATTGAAAGGTTAAAGATGGAAGAGAGGTTAAAAAAGGAAGAAGAAGAAAAAAAGAGAAAAGAACTTCTTAGAAGAGAGATATCTTCCTTAGAAAAAGAGAGAAAGAGGATATCTATGGAAATACACGATGGCGTTATGCAAACTCTTGCATCAGGCCAGATCAACCTTTTTCACGTAATAAACAGTGAAAGGATTCCAGAGGATCTTCGAGAAAGATTAAAAATTTCATACAACATATTTAAGGATGCCACAAACGACTTAAGAAATCTCACTATAAACCTTAGACCCCGAATCTTAGAAGAGGTTGGACTAAAAAGGTCTATAGAGATATTGCTCGAAAGAGCTCATCAAAGCAATAATCTCGATGTAGAATTGGTTTATGAAATAGAATCAAAACTTCAGGACTTCTTAGAATTATCTTTATTTAGAATAGTTCAGGAAGCCATAAATAACGTTATAAAACACTCTAAAGCAAGCTTTGTAAGTGTCACTATGAAGGAAATTGATGATAGAATAGAATTGATAGTTGAAGATAACGGGTCGGGCTTTGAAATAAATTATGAAGACAAAAAATATATAAATAGCTTTGGACTAATAGATATGAAAGAAAGAGCAGAGAGCCTTGGAGGTTCGCTTATCATCGAAAGAAAAGGGGAAGGTGGTACGAGAATTTATGCAAACATCCCATTCAAAAAAGAAGATACTAATAGTTGACGATCACGCTCTTTTAAGAGAGGGAATAAAGTTCCTAATAAGTCAATCTGGCGAAAACTTTGAGATTGTTGGAGAAACCCCAAGTGCAACCCAAGCCCTTAATTTAGTAAAAAATCTAAAACCTGACATTGTAATATTAGATCTTTCTCTATCAGACGGAAGCGGTTTAGATATAATTGGGCCAATAAAAAAGATTTCTCCAAACACCAAGATATTAGTATTAAGTATGTATCAGGACGAATCTGTAATAGTCCAAACTCTAAAGGAGGGGGCATCAGGTTTTATTCCAAAAAGCGAAGTATCAGAAGAGTGTATTCAAGCACTTAAAATTATTTCTGACAGCGAAGATCTTTACGTGCCTGCATCATATTCAAGGGTGGTGTTAAAAGGATTTCTTTCTGACAACAGCTCTAAAACGCTAAGCTCAAGAGAAGACCAAGTACTAAGGCTACTAGCACTCGGATATAGCGCTAAAGAGATAGCCCAAACTCTTCAGATAAGCCCTAAAACAGTTCAAACATATAGACAAAGAATCACTACAAAGTTGGATCTTAGAAGAAGATCGGACATTGTAAGGTATGCCATCTCAAAAGGACTCCTCAAGGAAGAGGAGATAAAGGGAATAGTTTTCCCTAAAGACGATGAATTGATCTAAATTTTTCTCAAAACCCCAGTTGCCCCTTTAAATATGTTGTTCTCATATTTTGCCAAAAGATTAGCCTCGAACAATATATATTCGTCTTTATAATTTCTAATACTCATCTTAAAAACATACCTTTTTCTTTCCCCTCTTAGAATTGACATAAACAAAAGAGTAAGATCTTCTTTTTCATCAGGTGATGAGAGATCAGCAAAGAATTTATTAAGTAATTCTTTAGGCTGAATATTGGTATAATCAAATATCCTATCGCTTATAAAGCTAAATCTACCAGAATAATCCAGTTCGAAAACCACGTCTCTAAGCAATTGTATAAGTTCTAAGTACTTCTCCTTACCTTTTTCAACAAGATCATAAGCAGTCTTTAATTCAGTAATGTCGTAACTTAAACTTATTATGCCTTGAAATTCTCTTTTTTCATCGAAAATTGGTACCTTTTGTGTAAGCACGATTACAACATCGCCGTTTAGTTTTCGAAATTCTTCTTCCTGAAAGTGCGCCATACCAAGTTTTATTGCAGACCTGTCCAACTCAATATTCCTTTCAGCCTCATCTTTGTTATAGATCTCATAATCTGTATGACCAATAATTCTTCTTCTATCCATCCCTAATAGATTGCAAAAGTTATTGTTTACAAATACATATATGCCATCTTTGTTTTTGTAATATATGTATCCTGGTAAATTCTCAAGAAGAACGTTTAGCTCCATTTGCTTTTGAATAAAGGCATCCTCGATTTTTTTCCTTTCTGTTATATCTCTGCAAACAACAAAAATCAACTTTTTTGAATCTTTAATTATTGAAGTTGTTTTCACATCTAAGGTCCTTACACCCCCATTGATATCAATTGCCCTAATTTCAAACGAAAACCTTTTGATACCTTCATTTTGAGCTCTTTCAATAAGAGATTTAGCATATTCTCTATCTTCAAAATAGACAAAATCGATAATCTGTCTATTGTAAAGTTCATCCTCTTTGTACCCAAAAAGTCTGAAAAGTTCACCGTTTGCCCTGATAATTTTATATTCTGAATCAAGAACTAACACAATATCGTTTATGTTATTGAATAAAAGACTGTATTCTTCTTCCCGTTCTTTGAGAGCCCTGTGAAGGCGCTCCCTGTCTGTAACGTCAGAAAACGTCAAAAGAATAAAATCTTCTTTATAATCGGAAATCTTTTTTGCCTTTCCTTCAAAGACAATTTGCGCGCCACTTTTGGTTTTAACGTAAAATTTAAACGCAAAAATAGAATCTTTCTCTGCTAAAATAACCTTTTCAAGTAATACTCTGAATTTATCCCTTTCATCCTTTTCCAAAAAGTTTAGAAAGTTTTTTGCTTCGATGTCGTTTTTATCAGAAAATAACATGGCCATAGAGTCATTTTCAAAAAGTATTTCTCCGTTTTCATCTATAACGACTATCATATCACTTGAAGAGTCAAGAAGAAGCCTAAAATACTTCTCACTGTCAGAAAGTTTCTCATATTCGCGTCTTTTTTGAATCAAAACGATCACAAGCAATCCAATTACCAACGATAGTAAAAGGGCAACTATAGAAAAGTAAATTATAACTCTTGCATGCCTTTCAAAAAAGTTCTCGTGATGATTTATTATCTTACTATCAGGAGGCAACTGATATCTTTTTATATTAAATCTTTTAAGCAAATTCTCATCAAAAGCAGGGTAGTTTGACTCAGAGCTACTTAAAATCTTAGAATCCTCCCAGCCAGAGCCGTTTTCAGAAAGATATTTATATGCCATCTTGCCCACAATCTTTCCCTGTTCAGTGCCGCTTGTAATTATTCCTCCAATTATTCCATAACCCAGTTGGTAATCAAATGTTCCAAAAATTGGCAATTTAACTTCTTGAGACAGTTTACCCAGGGGGGCAGATCCTATCAGATCGCTACCGTATCTATCCACACTATGAGTTACTAGATCTAACACCAGGGTATCATTAGGTTCTGAGTTGACTTTGTTGACTAACTTGTCAAGCTCATCTGAAACGAAATACTCGCTCAAAACTCCCTTGTGCGAGAGAAAAAAATTATCAAATTGCTTTTTGAAATATGTTGCTGCACCTTTATCAGTAATGCCCAAAATCTTTTTTGTTTTAGGAAAAAGCTTTAGCATTAGAGAAAGGGTTTGTCCTACATCCTCTTCTTCCTTTACTCCGTAAACTCTATCGGGAATAAATCCCTTTACATCAGTTTCATAGGTGTTTACGCCGCAAAAAAATATTGGAGGGTTGCCAAATTGATCTCTTTTCTCGAGCGCGAATAAAAAAGCAGGGTCATCTGTAGCAACTATTGCATCAAATTTTTGTCCCTTATACTTATTAAATAAAAAATTTGAAAAATCTTCAAGATAACTTTTTGAGTAAAACCTCTTTGCGTCCATATTTTCAATAAATATCTGGGGAGATGGAGACTTATCTTCTAACTCTGACAAAATTCCTCTTTGTTCCTCAGCAGTCCAGATATAATCAGGGCTATAGGAATTAAGTATCAAAACCCTTTTAGCTGATAGGCCTTGAGAGTAGGCGCTCGAATGAGTTAGGATTACAAAGAAGAGCAAAAAAAGTAAAAATCTTTTAAATATTTCAAAGCAGTGGCTTAGCTTCTTAAAAGAAGAAATCTTATGAATGAGATAAGAATTCACTTTATCCACCGCTCCATTCCCTTTAAGGTTAGTATATCATTACATGAAATTGCACTATCAGTAAATCACTTCTTTTTGGACACCGCCTTTTCCATAAACCTGTTGAAATTTACAATAAATCTCTCGTGAGTTCCTCTTGCAATTATTTCCTTCTCATCTTGTGCCAAAACCTCAAACGTTAATTTTCTGCCATCAACCTTAACGAGTTTTGCACTCGCTAAAACCTTCATCCCTACAGGCGTAGGCGCAATATGTTCAATACAGATCCTTGTTCCAACAGAGGTCTCATCTCCAGTTAGTTCATTTTTAATTGCCTCTACAGCGGCGCCTTCCATCAAACTTACAACTCTTGGGGTAGAGAGCACATTAACCAATCCGCTACCATAAAAGGCTGCTGTATCCTTTTCCTCAACTACAATCTCAATTTTTGCATTTAATCCAACTTCTATCATAAATTCCCCCTAATTAAAATTTAAAAACAATTATTAGCATTATACAGTAATAATAATTATTTGCCTAACCGACAATTTTGTTCAAGTGATACTCTAACCAGTTAAATATGACTCCCTGTGCGAATCCAAGAGCTCCAACTTGAGAACCCTCTTCTGCACCTTCGCTGGCAGTCATATTAATCATCTCTCTTGGACACTCGAGCAGATCGTAGAATTTCTTAGACTCTCCCTTAAAGAAAAATGTATTGGTAGAATTCACAACCAGAGTTGGACAGTTGATATTGGATATAATATTTTTTAAGTTATAAGGCTTTGTCTTCAAGAAAAAGTCGGCAATAGTAGGGGCGTTAAATGCCCACATACCGTGGTGAACTGCCCATCTAAAGGTGATATTGTCCTTTAGCGCTTCGGCCATAGCCTTATTAAAAGCAGCCTTATCGGTTTCAAGTAAATTTTTTGCAACTGGTGGCAAAAGTGAAGTTAAGGAACTATAATAATCAAAAACTCCTCCATCAGCTACCAGTAAAGCGATCCTGCTATCAAAAGCACACGCCCTTGGTGCAAAATATCCACCTAAGTCTACACCAAACATTGCTATCTTTTTAAGATTTACGTCTTTTCTGGTAACAATATAGTTTATGATAGGTTTACTTACCTTTTCAAAATCTGGTCTAAAGTAAAGCCCTTGAAGTATGAGTGCCCTTCCCTGGCCAGGCCCGTCAAAAGCCACGAAGTTAAACCCTCTTTTTATAGCGCCAAAACCCCAATCCATAACAAGTTCTTCTGCATTGGAATCAAAACCGCCAACCATTACAATAGTAGGCCTTGGAGTCTGATCGTTCGATGCCTTTACAAAATAAAGCGGTATAGTAGTATCCTGATATTGGATTTCTACAGATTCAATTTTTGGGTCAAAAAGGGAGGCAGCCTTAACAAAAGAAGACCTGCTTTTAGCATATGTATCAAAAATTCTTGGGTCTTTTGGGTTGGCACCAAGAAAAAATCCTGAAGTTCTAAGGTAGTTAGAAGCCCTTAGATAAGACTCCCTTGCACTTACCAAAAAGCCTTCCGAGTAATACTCCTCTGCAAGGGAGTATAGTCTATCCCCTTGAGCCTTCCAACCTTCAAACCAACTATTTGTATCACCATCCTTGATGCTCTTAATTGCTAGGAAGCACTCCTTAATGTCAGCGCAGGAAGAATAAGTCTTTGAAAGCGCTCTAAGTGCTTGATAAGAAAATTCTTTATTGGCAAAGAGTTCACTTCCTTGTAATGAACCGTTAACCTGCGCAAATGCAAGATCGTTAAAGGATTCAAAGTTAAGAAGCGCGCCTAAAGCCAGGATACCTAAAAAATCTCTCCTGTTCAAGGGAACCTCCTTAGATGTAGTAAAATATTATGTTATTGTTTCATTATAATGTCAAATAAAGCTATTTTACAAGTAGATTTCGGAGGTAATGCGATATGAAGTATACAATAATGTGGGATTTTGACGGCACAATTGCCGATACTACCGAACTAATAATAGAATCTTATCAAGAAACTTTTAAACACTTTTTTGGATTTGAATTTCCAAAAGAAAAGATCTTAAGCGTGTTTTCCCTTCCAATGAGAGAGAGCTTTATAGCTCTTGGTTTTGAAAATGATATTATAGACAAATTACTTGATTATTATAGGCAATATCATGAATCTGTCTTTGCCTATAGAATAAAGGCCTACCCTGGCGCAAGAGAGATAATTGAAGAACTTGCAAGAGAGGGAGTAGTACAGGCAATTGTAACCTCAAGGAGACGCCGCACCACGTATGAAGGAATAAAATATATTGGTATTTCGGATTTTATTCAAGAAGTGGTCTGTAGCGAAGACGTAGTAAACACAAAACCTGATCCTGAACCCATTGAAAAGGTATTAAAAAAAACAAATTCAAATAAAAAGACGTCTTTTATGGTTGGAGATAGTCAATATGATCAGATAGCTGCAAAACGAGCCAACGTAAAATTTTTAGGAGCCCTTTGGGGACCGAGACCAGAAAATTTATATCAAGATTCGGACTCCTTTTTAATAAAAAGCTTTAAAGAAGTTAAAGATTTCGTTTTTTGTTATAATGATAAAATTCAATGATTTTTAAATAAAATAAGAGGAGGTATAAAGTGGGCATATTAGAAGGTAAAAAAGCACTTATATTTGGGCTTGCAAATGACAAGAGCATTGCATGGGGTATTTCAAAAGCATGTAAAAATGAAGGTGCCCAAATTGCTTTAACTTATTTACCAATAATGGAAAAAAGGATCATGCCACTTGCTGAAGCGCTTAATGCAAAAATTGTCTTACCATGTGATGTAAACAAAGACGAGGACCTTAAGGCGGTTTTTAATTCAATAAAAAATGACTGGGGTTCAATTGACATATTGGTGCACTCGGTGGCATATGCACCCAAAGAAGAATTTGAAGAAGGATTGTTACAGACATCTAGAGAAGGATTCAAAATAGCTATGGAAACAAGTTGTTATTCGCTAATAGCTATGTGCAACACATTTTATCCTCTTATGGAAGGCCGTGAAGCTTCAGTTATAACAATGACATATTATGGAGCAGAAAAGGTAGTACCTCATTATAATATAATGGCCGTGTGTAAGGCTGCACTTGAAGCTTCTGTCAGATTTCTAGCCTACGATCTTGGCCCCAAAAAGATTAGGATAAATGCAATATCAGCTGGACCAATTAAAACCCTTGCAGCCTTTGGTATAAAGGGTTTTAGCGAACTACTAAAACACAACGAACAAAATTCTCCGCTTATGAGAACAGTAACGATCGAAGACGTAGGAAACCTTGCTTCCTTTCTAGCATCAGATAGATCAAGAAATATTACAGGAGAAACAATTTATGTGGATGCCGGATACCACGTTATGGGAACCCCCAGGGCTCCAGAGGATTTATAAAAGGGGTTAATCTGTGATCTATGAAGCCTAGAAGCCTAAACCATTCATAGATCACAGATGGCAAATTCAATATCCAACATTAAAATTCATATGCTGATTCCTCGTGTTCGCTTTCATCAAGACCCTTTATTTCAGAATCCCTTGAAACCCTTAATCCATAAAATCTTTTGATAATTAGGCCAATTAAAAAAGTTGCCGTAAAGCAATAAATTATAGCTACAGATACCCCGATTAGCTGAGAAACAAGTTGATGTGTTCCACCATAGAAAAGCCCTTTTGCCCCATTTATTACTGGATTAGCAAACAATCCCAGCGCAATAGTTCCCCATGTTCCTGAAATCCCATGAATCCCAAATACGTCAAGACTATCGTCATATTTGAAACTAGGCTTTACATATGAAACTGCAACATAGCAAAGGCAAGAGGATACTACCCCAATAACAAAGGCACTCGAAATATTTACATACCCCACAGCTGGAGTAATAGCCCCTAATCCTGCAATAGATCCCGATATTGCTCCTAAAACGGTTGCCTTCTTATCCTTTATTAGATCTATTATCATCCAGGTCAAAAGACCAGTAGCGGCAGCCATATTTGTATTTACAAAGGCATCAACTGCCAACTGTCCAGAGGAAAGTGCACTTCCTGCATTGAAACCAAACCAACCAAACCATAAAAGCCCTGCACCAATAACTGAGTAACCCAATTGATGAGGTAAGATCCTCATATCTTTTCTACTGCCAAGAAGTAGACACATTGCAAGTGCTGAGACTCCAGCGCTAATGTGAACCACAATACCGCCGGCAAAATCTAACACTCCCAATTTGGCAAGCCATCCTCCTCCCCATACCCAGTGAGCAAGAGGAATGTAAACAAAGGTAATCCATAAAACTGTAAACATTATCCAGCTCTTAAACTTTATTCTCTCTACAAGTGCACCAGAAATAAGAGAAACGGTGATAGCTGCAAATGTCATCTGATAAACTGCAAAAAGTATTGTAGGTATCGAACCAGAAAGAGATGTAACGTGAGAGAAAAAAACGTCTGAGAATCTACCAATTATTCCAAAAACATCTTTACCAAAAGCTAGCGGAAAACCAAAAGCAAACCATATAACCGAAACAATTGCGTATGAAACTATAGACATTAGCATCGTGTTAAGAGCACTTAATTTTTTAACCAGGCCGCTATAAAAAAGAATTAGCCCGGGAAATGTCATAAGCATTACGAGTGCCGTTGAAACCATCATCCAGGCAGTATCAGCCTTATTGATAGAATTTAATTCCTGAGCAAGAGCTGGACGTGTGGACAAAATAGCAATGAATAAAAAATAAAGCAAGATGCAAAAACCTTTTTTCAAGTTCTTCAACTCCTTTACAATTTTTTTGAAAACACAGAGCAAAGGCAACCCTTCTTAGGGGTTACCTTTGCTTTTTTGGATTAACTTTTTAAAAACTTATTTTCTAAAAAAGGCTATAAACCATAAGCGCTTTCCTCATGAAGGCTAGCGTCGAGACCCTTAATCTCATCTTCAGGTTTTACTCTTAGGCCTATGATCATATCTATAAGCTTGCCAATAATTAAAGTCATTACGAAACAATAACCTCCTGTAGCAATTATAGCCAGAGCCTGTATACCAACCTGAGATGGATTACCAAATATGAGGCCAGTTCCAGCGCTGTTAATCCAAGGACAAGCAAATATACCTGTTGCAAGAGCACCCCAAATTCCAGAAATGCCGTGAACGCCAAAAACGTCAAGAGAATCGTCATATTTGAAAAATGGTTTTACATATGACACAGCTAAAAATGAGAGTACCGATGCACCAACTCCTATAGCAAGTGCTCCTCCTATATTTACAAATCCAGCTGCAGGAGTAATCGCAACCAAACCAGCTACCGCGCCAGATATAGCGCCAAGAGCTGTGGCTCTGTGATCTTTTATAACATCTAAAACCATCCATGTTAAAAGCGCCATTGCAGTAGCAGTATTTGTGTTAATAAATGCCGCACCTGCTAATTGTCCTGAGGTAAGAGCGCTTCCCGCGTTAAATCCAAACCAACCAAACCATAAAAGCCCTGCACCAATTATAGATATACCAAGTTGATGAGGCATAAGTCTTGTGTCCTTCCTTTTTCCAAGGAGCAGTGCCAGTGCGAGACCAGCTAAACCTGCATTTATGTGTACAACAGTACCGCCAGCAAAATCAAGAGCTCCAAGCTTCATAAGCCATCCTCCTCCCCATACCCAGTGGGCAATAGGAAGGTAAACAACAGTTGACCATATAAGAGCAAACAGCATCCAAGAAGAAAATTTCATCCTCTCAACCACAGAACCAGATATAAGAGCTACGGTAATAGCCGCAAATGTCATCTGAAAGGCCGCAAATACACTTGTAGGTATTGTCCCTGTAAGGAAGTTTGTTTCAACTATATTGTAGAAAAATGGGCTAACAAATTGTCCAATTATACCGCCTACATCATTGCCAAACGCCAGTGGATATCCAAAAACAAACCATGTTACAGAAACTAAGGCATAGGCGCCAACTGACATCAACATCGTATTTAACGCACTGCTCTTCTTTACCAGGCCACCGTAAAACAGCGCAAGACCAGGCATAGTCATAAGCATTACGAGTGCTGTAGAAACCATCATCCAGGCAGTATCAGCACCATTAAGTTCAGGAGTAGGTGTAGCATCATCTGCATAGCTAACAGAACCAATACTTTGAATAATGACTAGCAAAAGAAGAAAATATCCTGTAAGTAGAATATATCTTAGATAAGGTGAAAGTGTTTTAAATAGCGGATTTGATTTCATGTTAAAAACTCTTATTATTAGTATTAAAGACATTATAAAAATAGACGATAAGCCTTCAGGAACTCCGAACATATTTTTCCTCCTTAAATTTTATAGTGCCTCTCTTCCTTCTTCAGCAGTTCTTATCCTAACAACATTTTCCATCGGAAGAACAAATATCTTGCCGTCACCGACATCACCAGTTTTTGCAGTCTCTCTGATAATTTCTATTACCTTGTCTAAATATTCTTCTTCTACTGCAATCTCAAGCTTTATTTTCTCTACGAAGTCAACAACGTATTCAGAGCCACGATATCTCTCCTTGTGGCCACGTTGCCTTCCGAAACCTCTAATCTCAGAGACGCTCATACCCTTAACAAATCCTGACTCCATAAGCGCCTCTTTGATCTCGTCTAACTTGTAAGGACGAATAATCGCAATTATGTACTTAAACAAATTAAGAACCCCCTTTCAAAATTTTTTGTAAAAATTGGTTTTTGGATGCGAAAGAAAGCAGAAATAAATTTGTGTTTTGTGATGTGATCGACAAAAATAACAGATCTCGCATACAAAAAAGGGCTGGAAAAAGGAAAAAATAGGAGATAGAAAAAGAATTTTAAACGCTTCCCTCTTTAGAGGAACGCCATTGTTCCTGAAGTAGGAAAATCCTATCATCTTTTACTATGTCTGTCAAGCTATTGTTTCAACGCAGGCATCTCATAGTAACGCGAGCATCTTGCTCGCGAAATGCTTTTTTGCTTTTGCACTTATCTCTCGAGAAAAACTAAAGTTTCTGTATGAACGGTATTAGGATAAAAATCAAACCCGTAAATCTTTTTTATAGTATATCTTTTGAGCAAAATAGATAAATCCCTGCCAAGAGTAATAGGATTACACGAAAGGTAGACAATCTTTCCTGGCAAAGCTTTTAATATCTTCTCTAAGAGCATTTTTCCAACGCCAGCCCTTGGCGGATCAAGGATAATAACATCAGATTCTTTCAAAACATCCTCACTAACTCGTTCAGATTCAGAAAGGATTGACAAGGCGTTTCTTGCACCAAGTGCTTTTATATTTTTCAATGAATAAAGATATGAATTTCTAAAGGACTCTACTAATACAATTTTGTCAGCTAAATCTCTAAGGCTCAATCCTATGGATCCAACCCCAGAATACAGATCTACTATCTTCCGAGCACCATTAATCTCACTTCTAACGATCTCTAATACCTTAGAAAATAGATCAATATTATTTTGGAAGAAACAATCATAACCATACCTTATCTGAGCACCTAAAAGATCTTGTTCTATAAATTCCCGGCCATATATCTGCTTATCATCCCCAGCAATAACAACAAGACCAACTAGGTTTTCTACTTTAGGCAAAATGATTTTGTCTATTTTACAATTTAAGTAAATTATTCCTAATACTTCGCCATTTTTCCCCTTTCTAAAAATAAATCTGTCAAAAACCTTCTTATCTATATTTAAAGAATTAATGAAATCTAAAAGTTTATACGCAACTCGATTTACCTTATCTTCTATCAGCGCACACCCACGTTCAAGAGGAACAAGTTCTTTACTTCCCCTTTTATAAAAGGCATATCGTAAATTTTTGTCACTATCCTCTAACTTATATTCGATTTTTGTCCTGTAACCATATATGCTGTTTGCCCTATAGAAAAAATCAAGTTTAATATCTCTTTTAACAGTTTGAAATATAGCCTCTTCAGTTATACTTTTCTTCAATTCTAACTGATAATCATAATTTATAGTTTGCCATGGTGAGCAATTTAAGTAATGGCTTTCTTTCGGTGGAATTCTAAATTTAGATGGTTTAATTACACTTACAAGTTCTGCTTCAATATAATCCTTCTTTTCATTAACAAACTTTACTTCAGCAATCTCTTTTGGCAAAACACCATAACAGAACACAACCTTGCCAGAAATTTTTCCAAGAGTTTTACCAGAACTTACTACCTTTTCAAACCTTACAGGTTTTACGTCCACTATTTCCGAACAGTAGCAATAACTTTGAGTTTTACATTTGGATCTAATTCTTCAAAAGACATAATTGGTATTCTAGGTAGCGCTCTTAAGGTAAGCGCTCTGATATGAGGTCTTATTCTAGATGTAGTCAATACAACGAATCTCTTGCCCTGAGAGAGAGCCTCCTGAACTGATGATGTAATATTATTCACGATAATTTGTGCAAATTGGTTATCCAAAACCTTATTTTCCGTCAAACTAGAATAGATTTCGCTCTCAAGATTTGCGTCTATAACAATTGCGCTTATTTCTCCTGGTGCATCCTCATACATTTGGGTAATTGCTTTCCCCAACCTCTTTCTAACTGCTTCAGTAAGCGTAGTAACATCTCTTAACTGTCTAGCATTATCAGCCAAAGCCTCAAAGATCGTTACCATATCCCTAATAGACACGCCTTCACTTAGCAGCGCGTGTAAAACCTTTTGAACATCGCCAATTGAGAGCAATTCTGGAATTACCTCTTCAACAAGAACAGGATGAGTTGCTTTCAAATTTTCAATAAGAACTGATGTCTCTTGTCTACCAAGAATTGAAACAGCATTGGATTTTATTACCTCTGTCATATGGGTTACAATTACTGAAGAGGGATCTACCACAGTGTAACCTGACAATTCAGCAGCCTCTTTCTGTTCTAAATCTATCCAAACTGCATTAAGACCAAAAACTGGCTCTTTCACCTTTATTCCGCTTATTGTAATCTCCTGACCTGCTGGAGGCATGGCAAGCAGTTTATTCGGATAGGCATCTCCAAAAGCTACAACATTACCTCTTATTTTAATTTGATACCTAGTAGAATTAAGCTGTAAGTTATCTCTCACTCTAATTGGTGGAATTATAAACCCCATTTCCTCTGAAAGCTTTCTCCTAGTAAGAGCAAGTCTGTGAAGTATGCCTTCGCCCCTACCTACATCTGCTAATTGAACCAAAGAATATCCCATCTCTAATTCCAAAGTCTCAACCTTAAGTATTGATGGATCAATCTCTACAGGTGGCAAAGTAACGGGAACTTCCACCTTCGTTTTCTCAACGGCCTCCTCTTCTTTTCTAGCCCTTTGTATAAAATAATAACCAACAAAACCAAAAAGGACTGCAAGTATAAAAAATGGTATCTTTGGCAAACCTGGAATCATTCCCATTATTAGCATTATTAAAGCTGCAAAAAGTATTGCAGATGGCTGTGCTACCATTTGCGTAAATGTATCAGTTCCCAAACCGTCTTTGCTCGACGCCCTTGTGATTATTATCCCCGTTGAGGTGGACAAAAGAAGAGCTGGAATTTGAGAAACAAGACCTTCTCCCACCGTCAAAAGTGTATAAGTGCTAAGTGCCTGACCAATATTCATATTATGTTGTACTATGCCTATTATAAAACCGCCTATTATGTTGATAAACATAATCACGATAGCTGATATTGCATCACCCCTCACAAACTTTGATGCACCGTCCATACTGCCATAGAAATCTGCCTCTCTTTGAATATTCTTTCTTCTCTCTCTTGCCTGCTCTTCGTTGATCAATCCAGCATTTAGATCTGCATCTATTCCCATCTGTTTTCCTGGCATAGAATCAAGAGTAAATCTAGCTGCAACTTCTGCTGTACGCGTTGCCCCACTTGTTATAACCAGATACTGAATAACTATAAGTATTAGAAATATGATAAGGCCAACTACATAATTGCCGCCAACCACAAATGTTCCAAAGGAATTAATTACTTCTCCAGCAAACGCATGTAAGAGTATCAGCCTAGTAGCCGCTATCTCTAAGGAAATCCTAAATATTGTCATTATCAAGATAAGTGTTGGAAAAACAGAAAAATCTAAGGGAGTTTTAACACTAAGCGTTACCATAAGCGTCACAATTGAAAGTGAAATATTAAGAGAAAGCAAAATATCCATCAAAGTTGGGGGTAAAGGAATCATCATAATTCCTAAAATTAGCATAATCAAACCAGCCAGAACAGTTTCAGTTCGTGAAAAGATTGCGCTCATTTAGGTTATTTTCCGCTTTAATTCACGAATATTGCTTGAAGCTTCATCAATATTTGATTGATCCTCTTTGAAAAGTTTTTTCAAGTAAAGCCTAAGGTGTTGATCTCTAATTTTTTCCATAACCTTTCTTTTTATGTCTTTTTCCAAAAAATCAGCTTTATCTTCTTTTGCCTTTAAATAAGCTGAATACAACTCATCCCTTTTCCCCTTGAGTAGCCCCTCTAATATGTAGACGTTATTTAACAAGGTGTTAATTTTATCTACGCTTGAACCGTTCTCCAAAGCAACGTTTAGTTCATTTCTAGCATTCAAAACCCTTTTAAACATGAGCTTATATTCCTTTTCTTTGTGCATAAATTCCTGCAAAGAAGTTGAAAAGGCATTAAGAGAGACATCCCTTTCTAGTTCTCTAAGTTTTTTCAATCTCTCAAATCTAAATGCAAACTTCTTCATTAGTAAATAATCTCATCTTCTCCGCCACGTGATATAACTATTGTGCCTGCCTCTTCTAGCCTTCTGATTATGGCTACTATCTTTCCTTGAGCTTCTTCAACCTGCTTTAGTCTAACAGGCCCCATGTATTCTAGCTCTTCTTTTAACATTTGCGCAGCCCTTTGAGAAAGATTTTTTAATATTCTCTCCTTTACTTCTTCAGAGCTACCCTTTAAAGCAATGCTAAGATCCTTAGAATCAACCTCTCTTAACACTATCTGAATTGAGCGATCATCAAGGTTTACTATATCATCAAACGTAAACATCAGTTTTCTCACGTTTTCAGCCAATTCTGGATCCTTCTCATCTAATGCCTCCAGGACTGATTTTTCGACAGCTCTACCCGATCTTGATAAAATCTGAGCCAAAGTCTGAACTCCACCTACTTCTGTAAAATCTTGGCTAACAATAGTGGAAAGCTTTCTTTCTAAAACGCTTTCGACCTCTCGTATAATATCTGGAGAAGTTCTATCCATTGTTGCCAATCTAAAAGATACATCTGCTTGAATAGCTGGAGGCAGTTCACTCAAGATTGTCCCAGCCTGTTCTGGCTTTAAGTGAGCAAGAACAAGAGCGATAGTTTGCGGGTGTTCGTTTTGTAAAAAATTCAAAAGTTGTCTTGCATCAGCTTTTCTTGCAATTTCAAATGGTCTTACCTGAAGAGAAGAAGAAAGTCTAGTTAAAATTTCTTGAGCCTTTTCAGGGCCAAATGCCTTTTCCAAAAGTTCCTTTGCATAATTTACTCCCCCTCTTGACGCAGCTTCTCTAGCATACATAGTTTGAAAAGCTTCCTCTAAAACTTCGTCTACTTCACTAGTATCTATTTTCCCTAACCCAGCTATTTCAAGAGTTAATAGCTCAACATCTTCATCAGAAAGGTGCTTCAATACATTAGCCGCTTCATTTGGTCCTAATTGCAAGAGCAAAGCAGCAGCTTTCTGCCTATTTGTAAAACGCTGTCCTTTCATTTAATCCTCTCTTAACCAGGTTTTAATAAGATTAGCAACTTCAGATGGCTTTTCTTTGGCAAGCCTCTCTACCTCATCCCTCGCCTTCTTTCTTGCTAGCTCTTCCGGAGTAAGCGGTTTTTCATGTATTATACCCTCAGCACCTACAGTTGCGTCAAGAATTTGCGCAACTGGTTTTTCCTGGCTCTTTTTTATGGAAGCTATAGTCCTTCTTATAAATATAAAAGCTATTATAGCACCAATAAAAAGCGCAACCCACATAGCAATGCTCTTTATCATGTCTATCATTTGAGCTTGCTGCATAGCCTGTATCTCTTTTTGCTGATAAGTTCTATCAAACGGTATCGCCTGAACGTCCACGCTATCTCCCCTTTGAGGCAGTATGCCCGCAGCATTAGCTACTGCCGTATCCAATGCCTGAAGGTTTACAGTTTGTGGTGTACCATCAACGATTACCGAGACGGTTAACCTTTTAATATCTCCTGCAGGATTTTTTATCATCTCTTCCTGCTGATTTATCTCATAATTTGTAATTTCTTTTGTCTTTCTGCTTGATGAATAGGAAGTTGGAGGTGGGGTTTGATATGAAGGTATACCCTGAGGGACTGATGTTGAAGGGGCTTGAGAGGTGGTATTTTGAGTCTTTGATGTATCAGTAGTAATTTCACTAGATCTAACAATACCGTTTTGCCCCACTACAGGAGAATATGTAACCTTTTTAACCTCTGAGGAAGCGAGATTCAATTCTACCGATACCCTAACAACTGACTTCCCAGGACCAAGCATTGTATCTAGCATAGTCTGGATCTTCCTTTGAAGTTCGCTCTCATACTTCCTCTTCATATCAAATTCCCTTTGGGAAAGACCAGACTTATTAAAAGAGAGGTTAGCTGAAAGAAGCTCGCCCCTTGTATCCATAATAGTTACGTTTTCTGGTTTTAATCCCTCAACAGCTCTAGAAACTAAAAAGGCTATCGCTTCAGTTTCTTTCTCGGAAATACTTTGTCCAGGCTTTAGACTCAACATAACTGAAGCGGTAGCTGGTATATCTTGGGAAACAAAGACTTCTTTTTTTGGCAATACTATGTGTACCCTTGCTCCCTCTACACCATTTATCTGGGAAATAGTTCTCGCAAGCTCTCCTTGAAGCGCTCTAATATAATCAATCCTTTGGGTAAAATCTGTTGTAAATAAATTATTTTTGTCAAAAATCTCAAAACCTACGCCCGACCCCTCTGGAAGCCCTTGAGCAGCCATAGATAACCTTAATTCATAGACCTTATCCTTTGGCACCAAAATAGTAGTGCCCGAATCCTTTAACTCAAACGGGATCTTTTGTTCTTTAAGCTTTGCTACAATAGCGGCGCCATCAGCTGGAGACAAATTAGTAAAAAGCGGCGCCATCTGAGGTCTAAAGAGAAACAAAGATAGAAAAATAACTAAAATAAAGGCAAATGATACCCCTGATAAAAGCAAAAAACGCTTTCCTGGAGAAAGCGCAAGAAATCGATCGCGCAGTTCAAAAAATAGAGTGCGAATCCTATCCATGATTTTATGTAATTATTCTAGATAGATCCTGATATGCTCCTATAAGTTCATTTCTCAAGCTCATTAAAAGTTGCATGGAGAGAACAGCATCTTCTTGTTTTATAAGAGCCGTAGGAAGATCAATTTGACCTGCCGCAAGCTGCTCTGCAGCATGATCGCCTTCTTTAAGAGACGTGTTTACGTTCCCTAAAAAATCCAGTAGGGCATCTTTGAAGCTTGATGTAGGCTTCGCTTGATTGCTCAGGCTGATAGGATTAAGATTTGAGTTAATGGGCTCTATAGGTTTCATTTCAGTTGATCCAAAGTCTGACCTATCATAGATTTTGTAGCACTTATAACGTTCAGGTCCGCCTCATAAGAGCGAGAAGCGTTGATCAAAGAAACCATCTCTCTAATAGGATTTACATTTGGATACTCTACATATCCGTCAGCGTTTGCCTCTGGATTTCCAGGATCGTATACCATCCTCGGTGGAGAATTATCGCTTACAATTCCAGCTACCTTTACTCCGAGAAATTTACCATCATCGCCAAGTGATTCCTGCAATTCAACTATTTGTCTCTTAAAAATCTGTCCTTGATTATCTTTAACAGTACTATATGCATTAGCTAAGTTATTTGCAGCTACATCCATTTTAAGCCTTTGTGCTGTCAAACCTGATCCAGCTATCTCCAGCGTTCTCAAAAACACACCGAACCACTCCTTCTAAAGGGATCACAATCATCTAACATTATACACAAAAAAAATTAATTTGCTCAACACAAACTATTTACTGCTTTTTGTAAATGAGAAAAGCGGTTCTTCAGTAGAGTAAGATGACTTATCCAATATTATTTGGATGCCAATTTTATTTTTCTTATTAATAACAAGCGGGGCAAGAAGGTTAACAGTAGAATCCTCTACAGGGTTTTTCATATTTACTATGCAAAGGACTATTGCGTCCTCTTCTTTTTCAAGGTTTATTGCATCAGCATCGAACTTTTCAATCACCACATCATAATTTTTAAATACGCTAAAGGCATCAACAACTATAAACCTCAAATTAGAAGAGATCTCCTGAAAAAAGGCTAATGGAGATGACTTATCGGGAATTATTATCTTAAAAATCTTTTCCCCCTCAAAGCCGTATACCCCCCTTGGGAATCTTATATCTGAAATCTCATTGTATATTCCAATTTCTCTTTGCACGACAACCTCTTTCTATGTTTTAATTACTGCAAATAATTTACAAGCGATTGGGGAAGTATTTGAGCTCCTACCTTCAACGCTGCCTGATAAGCAGTCCGACGAGTTGCATAATCAGTTGCCACAGTTGGAAAATCTATATCCTGATAACTGGAAAGGATAGAATTATAATTCGTAAGCGCATTTGAATAATAATTAGCCAAATATTGCATCATATTTTGTCTGGAACCAACAATTGATTGCAAATCGTTTACTGTGTCAATAGCACTTTTAATGTCGGCAATAGTATTTGATATGGTTTCCTGATTTCCCGATTTAAGAGCTAACTCGAGATTATCAAGAGCTTTAAAAATGGGCAACAATTGAGTTCCATCTATATTTACTGTAGCAGTCGCTCCAGGTTCTACCGAATATTGTATTGAAGCTGCATCTCCAGAATAAACCACGTTGCCGTTTGAATCCAAAGAAAATGGTGGGTTTGAACTTTTTGAACCTGCAAAAATATACGTATTCCCCACAGAAGTATTTGCTACAGAAAGAAGAGACTGTTTTAGCGCCTCTACGCTTTTCTGCAAAGAGGTTAAGGAATCCGAATTTGTAACATTTGCACCTTGCAAAGCAATAGTGTTTGCATTGTTTAGGATTGTAGATATTGAGTTAAGAGCAGAATCAGTTGAATTTAAGATAGATTGGCCTGCAGTAATATTATTTTGGTAATCATTTATTTTGTTAATCTTTTCTTTAAAATTCATAATATAATTATTTGAAACAGGATTATCCTGAGGAAGCTGAATCGCATTTCCAGAAGATAACTCGTAAGAATCTTTTGCTATAGAAGTAAGCTGATTGTTCAAATCAAAATTGAACTGATTAATCATCATATTCATAGTTACCCTAGCCATTTTTCATCCTCCAATCTACCCAGTTGCATTTATAAGTTTGTCTAACATAGAATTAATTGCGTTAATCACCCTTGCACTAGCAGCATAGGCTGTTTGATATTGAATAAGATTAGTCATTTCCTCATCCATACTCACACCTTCAACGCTTTGCTGCTGGTTTTGCAAAAGTGTAACCACGTTGCTTTGGTTGTTATAATTTGTTGTTGCCTGTTGACCCTGTGTACCTATATTGCTAGTCATTCCAATGTAAGCGTTGGCTACTGTAAATGAACCATCGTAATTTTTGAAACCTAGTGCCGACGCATATTCTCCCAAAACCCTTAATGATTGATTGGGGTTATTTGAGGTAAAGGTTAACGACTCACCATCTGTTCCAACAGTAATACCATAAAGAGGTTCACCTTGCCCACCATAAAGATTATTTAATTCACTTGCTATTGAAGTAGAATTAGAATAAACACCCGATGGCAGATATATATTGCTGGCAATACTCTGACCTGTCAAGGTATTAGTAGTAATAACAGTCAAAGTCCTCGCTCTAGGGTCTACACCGTTTGCTGTAATCCCATACATAGCAAAGTTATAAAGGCCACTGTCAGCTTGTGCCGAATTAGTAACCCCAGTAGAGTCAAAACCCTGTGTACCATCTCCTGTAACGGTTAACGACGATATACCAAGGTTTGGAGTGTAAAAGGCGAGATTACCGTTTATGTTTTCTGCATAAACACGACCGTTTAATGAAGAGGAGCTAAAAGCAGCATTCCATGCACTCACTAGACTATCAACGCTTGAATAAGTCCCCGTAGGAATACTTAAGGTAACTGGAGAACCCGCATTAAGCGAGAAATTCAAAGTAGCATTTGAAGTAGTTACAATATTTAAAGATGGAGATGCAGTGCCAATTACAGTGGGAAATGCAAGCGCTTGAAGTCCTGATGTTATAAAGGATGAACCCTGGAAAGTAGAGTCCTGTATAGGGGTAGAACCCTGAAAATTATCAACAAGCTTAAAAGCCAAAAGGTTGCCATCCTGATAAGCCTGAATAAGAGGGGTAGCAGTTGCGTTTTGTACTCCAGTAGAACTGAAACCCAAATAACCACTTGTATCCCCCGAAACAGATAGATTTGAGGTAGTCGAATCTATAACCTTAAATCCTAAAAGGCCGCCGTCATTGTAGGCTTGTACATGACCTGAAAGAGAACTTGCAGCTATTTGGGTATTTATATCACTGATTAAATCATTTACAGAATTGTAATTTGATTGATCAACTGTTATATTTACTCCATTAATTGTTAACGTCCTCTGAGCAGCAGTTGCAGAACTCAATGCAAGATTCAAAGTTGCAGGTGAATCTTCTATAGCATGAGGAGGAGATATCAGTGCACTATTTGCCATAATTTTAGAATTTATATCGTTAATCAAGTTTGCAAGACTACCGAAATTAGTTTGATCTATTATAATACTTTGAGAAGGCAGTCCCCCTAATTGTACAGTAAGCGTTCTCTGAGCAGCAGTTGCATTAGAAAAGTCCAAATTATAAATCCCACTTGATCCCACATCTACGTTTGCGCTTGAGAGGTTATATCCTGTAGAACCAAGATATTGCACGGGCAGCACGGATCCAGAAACACTTTTCTGATTCACAGGAGAACCATAGATATTTTCATTTTGCAAATTTGCAATTGCTTGGGCTATTTGCCCATCACCACTTCCACCGGTAGAAGATGCACCTATAAGGCCAGGATTATTAATTATTCTTGAATCTATACCCATAGTTGTAATACTATTCCCTGTAAAGAAGTTGAGCGTTGGGCTTATATCACTAACAAGATATGAAGAATTTAGGGGATACCCTTGGGAATTCAAATAGTTCACTGCTGACATAAGCGAAAGAGCTTGAGAATTTAGCTGATTAAGATAACTAACCAGATTAACATCCCTCATGTCCAATGTCGCACCAATTTGCCCTCCTGAAATGTTAGCGTTCATACCATCGCTAGACCAAATAAGTTTTGACATAGGCAAAGAGGTAGGATCGTTAGGATCGGATGGGTTTGTAGTATCAGGAATAACGCTCAAAGAATCATATCCCGCAGTTGAAACCAAAGAATGCCCACCAATAGAGACTAATAAATTCCCTGACTGATCAGTTGTATAACTTACATCCACTAATTGTGCAAGCTGATTAACCAAATTGTCCCTTTGGTCCATCAGATCGTTAGGTTGTTGTCCGCTTGCACTAACAATTGCTATTTGCTTGTTCAAAGTATAAATGTTTTGTGCAATTGTATTGACATTTGTAGCAAGCGTTGAAAGACTGTTACTAAGCTGTTTCCTCAAATCTATTATTCCATTGTATATGCTTTGGTAAGAAAATATAAGATTTTGTGAATCAGATATCACTAACTGTCTGGTCGATAAATCAGACGGATTGTTTGCCAAAGATTGAAAAGCACCGAAAAAATTTTGCAAGCTAGTTTGCAGTCCACTGTTACTTGGCTCAGCTAACATAGTTTGGACTTGCTGTAATAGAGTAGATGAAGTATTATAATACGACTGCAAACTGGTAGCGCTTCTTAGTTGTGCGTCTATAAAGCTATCTCTATATCTTTTTATTGTTGATATATTAACTCCTGTTCCAACTTCTCCAGAAGAAGGATAATTTAGAGGAGTATTCTGGACGAAAACTGGAGATTGACGAGAATAACTAGTAGTATTTGCATTGGCTACGTTGTGGCCTGTAACGTCCATTGCGAGCTGGTCAGCCGCAAGCGCACTCCGTGCAATTTGAAGCCCTAAAAATGAAGATATTGTGCTCATTATACCTTTGCCTCAAATGAGTAATTTTGTATAGGCTCTCCCTCTAACATTGGAATGCCACAAATTTTTAAAGTATATTCATTTAAAGCCTTAGCAACGCTCAAAAGGTACATATTCCTTTCGTTTAATTTTCTAATTTCTTCCAAACGGGAAAGGATCTGTTTTTTCTCAGAAGGCAAAAATCTTCTATTTTTCAACGCATTCTCCAAAAGCTTAAATATTTTTTCCTTTTTTTTGGTAATTTCAACTAGATCTTTTACGTTGTCAGCAATCAGAATTTCTTTTTCCTGTTCTAAAATATCAACTGCTTCATCTAAAAGTTTCATTGTTTCAAAATTCCCAAATAAGAATTTATTGCGTTAGAAAGCTCAACATTTGATTTTACTCCGCTCGATTTAAGTCTTGAAGCTATAGCATCCAATTCTTCATTGCTTTTAACAAGCGGCAATACGTCAACTGCACTTTTTTGTAGTTCTCCTATACTTACACTTTGGGTCAAACTATCTTTAAATGACTGTGTCTTATCTGGTTTTCCTGATTTTGAAATTGGTGTGGATGAGTTCGATGGAAAAATTCCATATATTTTCATCACAGATTACCTCCTCTATTCTGCTATAAATTTTATCGACAGGAAAACCTTATTTTTTAAATCCCTCATCGATATGAAATCCCTTTTTTCTCTCAACCTCTTTCTTTAATTCTTTGGCAACCTTTTCAAGGTCTTTACCAAGCTTATGTCTAAGCAAGGCCTCTTTATCTATTTCACCAGAAGACGCTACTGTCTTTATCCTCCCTTGTTTTATAAACCTAAGTATCCAAAACTCATCCACACCAGCACCCTCTGAAACCTCTTGAGGGCTAGAATTCGGGTGTTTTCTTAAATATTCATTGACTTTTCTAAACATTTCATCCTCTTCTTTAACGTGCTCAGGGCAAAGGTCGTAACCCAGAGAATTGAACAGTCGATTGCATCGCGCGCAATTTATCAACGGCACTTTCATCACCTCCAACAAGTTTATCCTTTATGTAATTTGCTATTCCAATACCCCCACCTTTGCTTACAGTATCAGCAATATTCTGGAACAACATATCATATTCTATACTTTTATCTGGCTTCCAGGAATCCTCTCCTGGAATAGTCCTTTTCATCTCTTCAAGAAGCTGATAAATGAAAAGAGACTCAAAACCTTCTGCCACCTTTTGTAAACCGGCAGATTTTTTATTATCATTAATATCTTTATTTTTTTGCGATTGATTCAATTTATTTAGTCCATCTCTAAAATTACTTACATCTATCTTATTCATATTCAAAGTTAAGAATCACCTACCTTAAAAAAGTTAATTTAAGCCAAAATACTACATAACAATTAGATCTGCCTCAAGAGAGCCAGCTTCCTTAAGGGCTTGAAGTATAGCTATTATATCTCTTGGCGTTGCTCCTATACTGTTTAAAGCCTTAACTAGATCGTCTACAGTACCGTTTACAAGAACCAAAGAACCTGCAGACTCTGTAGTAGTAACTTGAGTATTGGGCGTAGTTGTTGTAACCCCACCTGAAAGCGGATTTGGTTGAGAAACAGTTGGGGTAGTCTTTATCTGAACTGTTAAATTACCATGAGCAATAACGGCACTTTTTAGAGTTACGTTTGCTCCGATAACTACAGTCCCTGTCCTTTCGTTTACAACAACAGTTGCCTTGTTATCAGGATTTATCGGGAGCTGCTCTATACTGGAGATAAAGGCCACGCTGTTGTTTGCAAATTCACTCGGGATAGAAACCTCTACCGTTTTTGCATCAACAGCCTTTGCAATATCCCCATATGAAGAATTTATAGCTTTTACAATTCTCTCAGCAGTAGTGTAATCAGCTTTTCTGAGGAAAAATCTAACTTCATTAGTGGAGCGAAACATTGCAGGGATATCTTTAATTAACACCAAACCATTATTTAAATTGGCTACAGTCGGAAAGTTTTTAACCGTTCTAGTACCTCCACCTCCAACTGAATATGCACCTCCCACCGAAATAGGACCCTGTGCAAAACCATATTGCACGCCATCAGGCCCAAACATAGGAGTCATTAAAAGAGTTCCGCCTGCAATAGAACTTGCATCGCCTATACTCGATACTACTGCATCAGTTCTTTCTCCTGCTATGCTTTGTGTCGATACATTGCTTGTTACCATTACTGCAGCTACATTTTTAGCCTTTAGTTGGGAATAATCGAAATTCACCCCAAATCTTTTGAGCATATTTGCAAAAGAGTTGATCGTAGATTGAATTTTATCAGAATCTCCCGTTCCATTCAGCCCTACAACCAATCCGTAACCTACAAGCTGAAATGAATTCGTGCCGTCTGTATAACATATATCCTTTATTCTAGTCTCGGCACTGGCAAAGGATATATTAAAAGCTACAAGACATAAGGCTATTAGAGTTGATAGTAATAAACTTTTCATAAGATCACCCTAAGGAAAAACAATACCTATTACGTTGCTAAAAAAGTTCCCTATAGCACCCAAAATTCCTTTCGCCCCAGTAGGAGAGGTACCTTTAATTGTAATTTGAGCATCTGATATCTGATATGAATATATAGTATTGTTATTGCTAATATCTTCAGGCCTTATAAGACCGCTTATTATAATACTTTGTTTTTCTTTATTGACCTGAATATTCTTTGTACCCTCTATTCTCAAAAGACCGCTTGGTAGCACCTCAACAACCCTTGCTTCAATATCTCCGGTAATAGTAGCAGACCTTCCATTGGAGCCCTGATCGGAATACTGTCCGCTGCCAGATGCTGACATGTTTGTTTTAAATGGATTCTTGACAAATGGCACCTGGGTATTGCTATTCGAGCTGGAATAACTACCCTGTTTTTTAGTCGAGGTAGATGTCGAAGAGTTAAGATTTTCAGATAACAAAACCATAACAGTATCGCCCACTGCATGTGCCTTGACATCAGAATAAATATTTACATAAGCTGGATCTGGTTTAAATACATCTGAAGCATAGGAAACCGAAGTCATACAAATAAAAGCTAAAAAAAGCAAAAAGATTTTTTTCATTTTAATCACCCGCTTGAACCTCATTTGAGGATATAATTTTACCAGTGAAAACCTTATTATTTGTAGTACATCTAACCTTTATACTATCACCGATTGAACCTGAGTTAAGAGCCACAGCTGGCAAAGAAAATGTAGCATTACCCACTTTACCTACTACCATCACCCTTTGTCCTAATCTTACATCAATTCGTTTTGAAATTAAACCCAGCCTTATTACCTGCCCCATCGAAATGCTTGCGTTAACAGTAGAACCGTTTATATTGTCGTCTATAGCAAAATCCTTTGGTAGAGTTGAAAGCTCCCTTTCCTCCTTTACGACGTTATCTTTGATATTTATTATACTGCCAGCTTTGAGCGGAATTTTTGCAACATAAACGTCTAACCATATTCTAACTAAATAGTCGGCTTCAAGGAATTTTGTTTCCCCATCTTGGTTATAAAATAATACAAACCTGTTAACTCCAGAATGAATGGCGCCCATATTCATTGCTTTTGTATAGTCTAAATCTGGAAGAGTATAGATCGGTTCTATTGCTATCTTTGATGGTTGAAAGGTAAGAGCGTCCTTCACAGCCAAAAGGACTAAAGAGTCGGGATTACTTGCAATAGCTTTATAACTTAAGTTTAACAATATAAAGATTAGAGTAAATATTAGATATCTTACTAAAAGCTTAAACATTTTAACGGCCAAAATTAGGGGAGTTGTTTGACGTTATTTGCGTCACTAAGCATCTGATCGCAAACCGTCATCCCTTTTGCACATGACTCGTAAGCCCTTTCTGCTGTAATCAGGTTTACCATCTCTTCCACAACCTGTACGTTGCTCATTTCCAACATACCCTGCTCAACCCAACCAAGACCCTGAGTACCAGGGGTTCCAAGTATGGCATCTCCAGAAGCAGGTGTACTTTGATACAGGTTAGAACCAAGCGAGGTTAATCCTGACGGATTTATAAACCTTGCAAGTTGAATCGTCCCTAAATCTTGAACTGTCCCATCTTGCATCTTAGCCGAAACAGAGCCGTCCTTCCCAACACTTATAGAAACAGCATTTGTCGGAACTACAATAGTGGGCTGAAGCAAATAGCCTTCTGGAGTTACTATTTCTCCTGCAGAATCCAATGAAAAGTTACCAGCTCTAGTATAAGCGGTAGAGCCATCAGGCAATGTTACTTGAAAGAAACCGTCTCCTTGTATTGCAAGATCTAGCTGGTTACCAGTCTGCTGGAGTGGACCTTCTGTAAAAATCCTGACAGTAGCTACAGGTCTTGAACCTAAACCGATCTCTAAGCCTGTAGGAAGCATGTTGCCCGATGCGCTGGTTGCACCAGCTGGTCTAACCTCCTGATACATAAGATCTTCAAATTCTGCTCTTGCGTCTTTAAAACCTGTGGTGTTAACGTTGGCCAAATTGTTAGTGATAACATCGACATTAGTAGTCTGGCTAATCATACCAGACGCTGCTGTCCAAAGAGCTCTCATTACAACCTCCCATTTTAAGGGCCCCCGACATGCGGTCCAGCCCAAAATTAATCTTTACTTTTAAATTCTAAGTTGACTTAACATCTGCCCAGTTTCGTTATCTTCAGTAACAATTGCCTTTTGACCACTCTCATATGCCCTTTCCAAAGCAATCATATCAGCCATCTCCCTCACAGTATTTACGTTAGAAGTCTCTAAATACCCTTGAAGTACCTTGAAATTAGAAGTGTTTGTTGCTTGTCCTAAATAATTAAAAAGGTTTGAACCTTGGGGAACTATTAAAGAGGGATTATCAAGAGACACTATCCCAAGTGTATCGGTTTGTTGCCCATCAACTTGTATTGAACCATCAGAAGATATAACTACATTTTGACCATCTATAGTAATAGGAGCATTAGCGTTCGATAAAACAGGAAAACCATCCTGAGTAACCAGTTCATCGTTGTTGTTTAACGTAAAATTCCCAGCCCTTGTATATCTAATGCCATTAGGGGTCTGTACCTGAAAAAAGGCATTATTATTAAGCGTAATCGCTACATCAAGCTTCCCTGAAGTGTGTTCTAGACCCCCAGAAGAAAGGTCTAGTGCTTGAGTAGAAATCTTTGCTCCACTCCCCAAATAGCCCATAAATGGCGTTTCATTTTTGTCTGTCTGCAAAAATAATCTATTTATGGGTTGATTGTTACTTTCTGAAATATCCTGTATTAATCGTTTAAAACCTGGAGTTGAAAGGTTTGCAAGATTGTTGACTACGGTATCAAGTTTATCAGAGAGCGCAATCATTCCTCTTGCAGCTGACTCTATTCCTCTAACCACTGCACCACCTCCTTTTTAAGATCGACAATTTTTAATACGAATCTAATAATTAGATCGACAAAAGTTAGTGATTTTTTTAGACTATAACATTCTATACTAGTTGCTGCTCTTCTTTCAATAGTATACAAGTTTACCTAAATAAAAAATTATGTAGTATAATATCCTTTGCGTCTATGATTAAAACATATTGAAGGAGAGTATTTAGAAAAACTGGAACAATTCGATTCAAACATTATTAAAAGCAATATACTAAAGCTTATCGAGAAGGATAGCGAGTGGTACCTACATCTATTAAACCTTTCCCCTAACTGCGTAGAAGTAATAGATCTTGAAGGTAAACTTTTCTTCTGCAACGAAACCCACAAAAGCATGTTTGGTTATGAAGCCTCTAGCCTTATTGGAAAATATTGGTATGAGTTGCTTCCAGAAGAAGATAGAGCTTACGCACAAACACTATTTAAAAATATTGTTAAAAAAGGGAAAAGTCCTCACTCAATTCCAATGCGAGGCTTGAAATCAAATGGAGAAATAGTAAATTTATGGGTAAGATGGAATTATCTAAAACTTGAAAATTCATCAATTTTTGGTATTTTCGCTGTAATTACAGATATTAGCGATATCATTACAAAAAGAGAGCAAATTTTAAATCAAGAGCAAGAAATTGAACTGATATCCTCAAAAACTCCATGTGCCTTTTTCAATTACAACTACAAATCAAAAAGATTTCACGCATCATGTAAATGGAAAAAATTACACTCAATTGATAAGGGAGCCAAGATAGACACGCTTGAATCTCTTGAAAAGTTCTTGGATAAATCTGTTAGCCAGACCCTAATCAGGTTTATAAATTCATTTGAAGGTGACGGGATTAAAGAAATTAGATATACCATTGAAACCTCACAAGAAAAAAGGGAATTAATCAGCGCTGCCAAGGCAAGGTTTACAAAGAAAGACGGAGTAATCAGATTATCCGGCGTAACGTTTCAGATTGAGAGCGACGAAGACTTTGAAACAGAACATAAGGATTTATATAAAGAACTTATCAGAAAAAATCCTTCCATAATGCTTACCTTTGATCCAGAAAGCCTTAAAATACTTGATTTTAACAAAGCTTTTCTAAAACTTACGGGTTTTTGTAGCGAAGAGCTTAAGGACAAGTATCTCTTTGAGTTATTTCCTGTAGAAGGTCAAAAGTTAACAATTATTTCTAAAGAGATCAGCACTAGGAGCTTTGGTACATATTCAACTCACATAAGGTGTAAAAATTCAAAAACAAAAGACGTTTTAATGAATTGTTCTTTACAAATAAGCGACAAAACAAAGTTTGTTCTTTGCATTATTGAAGATCAAACGGAAAAAAATATGTCTTTGAGAAAGCTATTTGAAAAAGAAAGAGAAAACAATAAGTTTAAAGAAAACCTACAATCGTTAGTAAGCCTGGAGTGCGAAAAAAAATTAATGTCAGAAAGAACTAGTTTGATTCGCACTGGTTACGAAGCCTTGAAATTTTCTACAGATTTTATCTGCGAAAACGTAGAATCTAATTTAGAAAATATCTATCAAATAATCAATAAGGTTCAAAATAGATTAAAAGATGAAGATATCTTTGAAAAAGATCTATTAAAACATTTTGAAGAGTGCAACAAGTACTTTGATTCAATTCATCAAAGCATAGCTAAATTCAAAGACTTGAAATCAACGAAGTTTAATGACGGCAGTGATGTTGCTAGTGTTCTTAAAAGCTGCACTGAGATGTACGTCCCAATCTGGCAAAACAGAAAAATTAAATACGATCTCTTCTTAGAAGATGAAATTAAAGTTTATCCAAAGGATAAAGGAATTTTTAAGGATCTTATATTATCAATTTATTCTATTATTACTAAGGGAATAATTGAAGCGTCAAAGCAAGATAAGAGTAAAAATTTTGAATTAAGAGTTTTGATGACAATAAAAAACAACTTCGCCAGCATAGAAATCTACGATAACGCCCACCTTTCTAATTTTGATAGCGCAGACCCCCGAGAAAATGTTGAAGAAACTATGACAAAATTTATAGAAGCTGCGTCTTCCTTAACAATGACTTACCTTAACGGTATTCTGTTATACACAAAAAAACAAAGTTATAATATCTTCCAACTTAAAATCCCAATTATTGTATTATAATTATAATTATCAAATAAAAAAATCAACGGGGGCAAAATGTCGTTTATAACCAGAATTCCAATTTTCAAAAAGGATCTTGTGCTTTTTGGATATGAAATAAAGGGTTATTATGAAGGCTCATTTATGTCATGCCTTGAGGGATGCCTTAATTCTATCGGATTAGACGTTTTAAGCAAAGAAAAAATTCTTTTTTTGAACGTACCTTCTGAGATATTTGAATTTGACAATCTAAGGGATATGATCCCACCTAAGAGAGCTGTTTTTATTGTTAATCCATCTCAAATTTCTAACAAAGAAGTATTTAAAAATCTGAAAAACCAGGGGATAATGCTCTGCGCAAATATTTCTAGCACTTTAGAACTTGACAATGTGAAGGACTTCGATTACATAAAGATTTGCGCATCAAACTTTCAAGGAGACTGGACACAGATTCCAGAACTCTTTAAAGGGGGTAAACTTCTAGTTGAAGTTGGTGAAAAGGATATATTTAATAAGGCTGTAAATTCTGGATTCGATCTCTTTGAAGGCGACTTCTTTATTCAACCCGAGATAATAGCAAGAAAGGAGTTATCTCCACAAAAAGCAGTTATTTTAAGTATACTTCAAGATGTAAGACAAAAAGACTTTGACTTCTCAAAGATCGAAGAAAAGATAAAAAGGGATCCATACCTAACAATAAAGCTTCTAAAATTCATCAATTCTGCCTTTTTTAGTTTTAAAACCTCTATAAATTCTATAAGACAAGCATTAGTAATACTAGGGCAACAGGAGTTTGTCAGATGGCTAACCCTCGTTATTCTTGGAAAATTAAATGAAGGCAAGCCTGAAGAAATAGTATATCGTGCGTCTGAAAGAGCAAGGTTCATGGAATTAACAGCTAATTACGTAGGCCTTTACGAAAGGTCTCAGGAGGCATTTCTGGTTGGTCTCTTTTCTCTAGCTCCTGCAATGACTGATATTTCTATGGAAGAATTCGTAAAAGAAATCCCCGTTACAGAAGATGTAAGGACATCGCTTCTAGGACGTGGTATATTTACTGATCTATTTAATTTAAGACTTGCAATTGAAAACGCTAAGTGGCTAGAGATGAAAAAAATTGCTGAAGGATTAGGAATAAATCCAAATAAAATTGAAATAATCATTTATGAAAGCATAAAATGGGCTCATGATTCCCTTTTATACATTGACAGATCATAATGCAAATAAAAACCTAAACTTAACCTATTTGCTTTTAAACGTGTTATAATAAATTAACTGTTTAAAAAACTATCCCTAAAGGGGGGATTTTAATGAAATGGATTCGCGTTAACATGTCAGACCTTTCAGTAAAGGTCGAAGATGTACCAAAGAAATACGAACAAATGGGAGGTAGATGGCTAACGTCTTCTGTTGTAGCAGATGAAGTGCCAGCCACTTGTCACCCACTGGGTCCTTTAAACAAAGTAGTAATAGCACCTGGTATTCTGAGTGGTACTACGGCTCCATCCTCAGGAAGGATTTCTGTGGGCACCAAGTCGCCATTGACAGGCGGCATAAAAGAGGCAAACGCAGGAACAAAAGTTAGCCAATATCTCAAAAGAATGGGTTACAGTGCCATCATCATTGAGGGTCAGCCAAAGAACAAAGAGTCTAGGTATCTATTAACAGTCGGCAAAGAAAAGGTAGAATTGGTTGATGCAACCGAGTACAAATTTATGGGGTTGTATGAGTTAAGTGAAAAATTGGCCTCAAAATATGGCAAAGATGTGGGAATTGCTTCTGTGGGTCCAGCAGCCGAACACCTTTTGGCTGGAACAGGAGTAGCCTTTAATGACGTTGAAAATAGGCCAGCCAGATATGCAGGAAGAGGCGGGGTGGGCGCCGTGTTTGCATCCAAGGGATTAAAGGCAATAGTCGTCGAAGCAGTAACAGGACAAGCTAACATCTTAAATCATGAACTCTTTGAAACTGGCAGGAAAAAACTCCTTTCTGCTCTCCAGGAACACGCAGTAACTAAACCAGGAGGTGCCCTAAATACATATGGTACTGCTGTGTTAGTCAACATCATGAATGAAGCAGGAGCACTCCCTACAAGGAACTTCTCAAGCGGGACATTTGAGGGCGCAAAAAAGATATCTGGCGAAGCTATGGCAGAAGCAGCAGCCAAGAATCCTAAGGCAGGAATGATGGGACACAGGTGCCACCCGGGATGTGTGATAGGTTGTAGCGTAATATACCCAGACGCACAAGGGAATTCACATACTTCAGTTGAATACGAAACGCTTTGGGCAATTGGCGCAAATTGCGGAATAGATGACCTTGACGCAATAGCGCAGATGAATTCCATGTGCAACGATATTGGCCTTGACACGATAGAATTTGGAGATGCAGTCGCAGTAGCAATGGAAGGAGGCTTGCTACCTTTTGGAGATGCAAAGGGAGCTATAGCGCTTCTTGAAGAGGTAAGAAAGGGCAGCCCACTTGGAAAGATTATTGGATCTGGATGTGGTACAGTAGGAAAGGTCTTTGGCGTCAGGCGAGTGCCTGCGGTAAAGAATCAAGGCATGCCAGCTTATGAACCAAGGGTAGTTAAGGGTATTGGAGTAACGTATATCACTACTCCAATGGGTGCAGACCACACAGCAGGATATTCAATTGCTCCAGAAATTCTTGGCGTTGGTGGCAAATTCGATCCACATACAAACGAGGGCAAGGTTAAGTTGTCAAAAGACTTCCAGGCCACAACATGCTTTATAGACTCCACAGGATGCTGTGTGTTTACAGCCTTTGCTATACTTGATATCCCCAGCGGTTTTGAAGGAATGGTAGAGGCGTGCAACGCAGTAACGGGCGCAAATTGGACCACCTCTGACGCTTACAATATAGGATTAAATATATTAAATATGGAACATCAGTTTAATCTATCTGCAGGCTTCACATCTAATGACGATAGACCACCTGAATTTATGAAGCTTGAGCCAGTTCCCCCTCACAATATGGTTTGGGATATGGCCGATTCTGAATTAGATTCCATTTGGAAATAATGCCAAAAATCACAGTAGCTCTCTATGCAGGTCTGAAAGCTCGCGCTCTAGCTTATCAGGGCGCGAGCGAATTTGAGATGGAAGTACCAGAAGGGTCAAAAGTAGCTGATGTGATAAAGCTTTTAGAACTGCCCGAAGAAGATATAGCGAATATTTTTGTGGACAGAACGCTAAAAGATAAAGAATACCTTATTAAGGATGGTCAACGGCTAGCGTTCTTCCCTTTAATAGCAGGAGGATAAATCGGCAAATAAACGGAAAAGGTACTACCTTCTTTGTATTTACTAGTTACTTTTATACTTCCTTGGTGTAATAGAATTATTTCTTTTGAAAGCGCAAGACCCAAACCAAATCCAGCACTTTGTCGGGATGAATCTACCCTATAGAATTTTTCAAATAACCTGGGCAAAGCCTCCTCTTTTATCCCTATTCCAGTATCTATTATATCTATCACAGCAAAATTACCTTCTTGTCTTGAAATTATTTTCACTTCCCCGTTTTCTTTATTGTATTTTATGGCGTTATCAACTAAAGCCCACAGTGCCCTTCTAAGATAATCTTCATCAGCATTAACAAAGAGATCGCATGATGTAAAAGTAACGCTTATATTTTGTGAAAGGGCCTGAGCCTCCTTAGCAATCTCTTCAATAAGTTCTCTTATATTTAATTTCACAAAGTTTAATCTGGGCTTTGATTCTACCCTTGCCAGAAACAGTAGATCATTTACAAGTCTTTCCATTCTTTGAGTAGCACCTGAAATAGTCTGAATTGACTCCTCAAGTATTTTTTTATCGTCTTTTCCCCATCTCTTTAAGAGATCGGTATAGCTCTTTATTACTGCAAGAGGAGTTCTCAAATCGTGTGAAGCAGCAGCCACAAATTCCTGTTGGCTTCTAAACCCCTTCTCAAGCCTTTCAAGCATTTCGTTAAAAGCCTGAGCCAATAGGTATAGTTCATCCTTAGGCCCAGATAGAGGTATCCTCTCATCTAGCTTACCAGTGTTTATTTCCTTTACTTTCCTAGTCAAAGTTGCAAGGGGTTTTAAAGTGTTCGTTACGCTTATATATCCGCTTACCATTGCAAACAAAGTAGCTCCCATCATTAGAAAGATCAAAAGTCCGGATAAAACTGCAAGAAAGTGCTTTTCTCTTTTTAAGGGATGTGCCACCTCTACAAAAACACCGTCTCCAATATCCTTGCCAGAGATCAAGACTTCTTGACCTTTTAACAAAATAGACTTTACGGGACCGTTATAATAGGGCAAATTGATATTTCCTAAATTTGGGGATTTGCTTATCAATTCGCCATCTTTATAAATCTCAACCCAAAGCTCTAAGCTTCCGGCCTGATCTACCAATTCCGGGTCGTTTAAACTAGTCTTCCCCTCAGTTTCTAGAGAATTTTGGATATTTGAAATGGCCAAATTCATTTTCGAGTTGGCCTCCTTTGTGAGGGCAAAATTCATGCCAAAAATTACAACCAACCCACATAAGACTAACGTTGTCAAAAGTATTGCACAGTAATATAATGTAAGCCTTATCCCTATTGAGCTATCAATATAATCCTTAAGTCTTTTCATTTGAGTCTATCTTTAAGGCGTATCCCACTCCTCTTACAGTATGCAAAATTTTATTCTCAAAGGGATCGTCTATTTTTGCCCTAAGATATCTGATATAAACGTCTACAACGTTCTCGCTGCCATAGTAGTCATAACCCCAAACGTGGTTTAGAATGGTATCCCTATTTAGCACCTTCCCCACATTTTCAGCTAAATACTTAAGTAAGTCAAACTCCTTTTTTGAAAGATTTACTAACTTGTCTGCCCTTTTTACTTCTCTAGTCTGAGGTGATATTACTAAGTCCCCAACAACTATCTGTTCTAGGTCCTTTGACCCCTTCCTTAATCTTGCCCTTATTCTTGCTATTAACTCTTCAATTACAAACGGTTTGGTTACGTAATCATCGGCACCCAAATCAAGCCCTTTGACCTTGTCCTTCACAGCATCTCTTGCAGTCAAAATAATTATTGCAACGTCTTTTTGTGTTTTCATTCTCTTACAAACTTCAAATCCGTCAATGCCAGGAATCATTAAATCCAATAAAACTAAGTCAAAATCCTTTTCCGAAAACAAACCTATTGCCTCATAACCGTTATCAGCAGTGTCTACCAGATACCCCTCATGTTCAAGCTCTAATTGCAGGTATCTTGCAAGATTATATTCATCTTCAACCACAAGAATTCTACACTCTTTTTCCATAAACACCACCAATTTATAAGAATTTTTAATTAATTTTAATACGACAAATATTAAAAACAAATTAAACTTGAAATCCAAACTACTAGAATAAGAATCCTACAACTAAAAGTAGATCTAAACACCTATGCTTTATATTAGCATTAAACAAATATTAAAAAACTTTAATTTTATTATAAAACTTTTAAAACCTCAAAGGTATATCGTAATGAGAGATGCTAACCATATTTAGAACCTGGGAGGAAAGATGAAAAAGAAAAAGCCATTTATTAACATTATACTTTTAATATTGTTTTTTTTGGGAACCAGTATGAGCATATTTATGATAGTGGAGGGAAAAAGGTTTTAATTATTCATAAAACTCCGTGCCAAAAAATCCTTGTTGAGGTAGTTTTTTCTTCGCGAGCGAGATGCCCAGGGTACTTATAGTAAGCCAAGCATCCTGCTTGGTAGCTTTTAAAAAACTTTAAAGCAATACGCCCCGAGCAGGATGCTCAGGGTACTATGAAGAACTTTTCGCTGTGATATGCTCAGGGTACTATTGAGT
>NZ_JBRCUV010000049.1:0-42301 GCF_053498235.1 Thermodesulfobium sp. | reverse complement strand
TTAAATTTCCAAAAGCCATGTTTTCTTTTATGTAAGTCTTTAAACTATTTATTTTATTTTCAATGCTAGTAATACTTTCCTTTGTATCTTCGTTTTGTTTTATAATTTTTAACATTTCTTCTTCTTCGTTGTTTCGCAACTTTTTATAGGATTCTAAGTCTTTCTGGTTAATTTTTATATCATAATCAAGCGACCTAATTTCCTTTAAAACTGGTTCTAACAATTCTTTATCCTTTTCCTTCTTTTGTAAATTAACGTTTATGTTTTCTAGTGCAACCTTTAACCCTTCGAGTTGTTCGTTTAAATCTCTTTTCTTTTCCTCTTTATTTTTTAGGTTGTCTTCTTTATTCTTTATGGATTCATTAATATCTTGTAATTCTTTGTATTTGGGATAAAGGTCTTTTGCGAGTTGTGCTCGATCTCTTTTTAACCTTTGTGGTTCAAAGTCTTTTATTTCTTGCTCTATTCTTAAAAGATCCTCTTCTAATTCTTTTAGTCCAAGTTCAAGTTCTTTCTCCCTTCTTTTTTTATTAGCTAAATCGTTCATTTTTGAGAGTTCTTTATCGTACCTTTTTTCTTGCTCTAGACACCCCTCGTATTCGAGTCTAAGTTTTCTTTCATCTTCAGGAGATAATGTATTCAAACTCGCAAGATCTCTATTCAAAGAATCTCTCTCTTCCTTTAAGGCTTTTCTCTTCTCGTGAACGTATATGGAAATTTCGCTGTAGATCTTTGCTCCGGTAATCTGCTCAAGAATTGCAGATCTGTCATCAAGATTTGCTTTTAAAAAGGATGCGAAATCGCCTTGCGCAAGGAGAATAGACCTTGTAAATTGATCATAGCTCATTCCTGTTATCTCATTTATTTTCTCTTCTACCTTTTTTGTTTTTGTTTCTAAAATCTTATTGTTTTTAATATCAAACAGCTCTCTTTTCGGTTGTTGTGATTTAGTTTTATTTTGTCCCCAGTATACCCTGTATACGCCTTTTTGTGTTTCAAATGTAACTTCTGAGAAACACTCTTCTGTATTCCTTGACATCAACTCGTTATTATTTGTAGAAATTTTGTTCAATCTTGGGGTTCTTCCATACAGAGCAAGGGAGATGGCATCCAATATTGTAGATTTTCCCGAACCAGTTTGGCCTGTAATTAAAAATATAGAGCTTGAAGTAAAATCTGGGTGAGTAAAATCAATTAGCCACTCATTGTAAATGGAATTTATATTTTTTAGTCTAATTTTAAGAATCTTCACTTGATAGATCCCTCTCGCTCATATATCTAAGTATTTCTTTAAAGGCATTTCTCAATTCAGATCTTTGTTCCTCAGGTACAGATTTTTCCTCTAAACATCTTTCAAACATTGAAATCGGATCTAAACTTAATTCATTATCAGAAGACTCAAATTCATCGTTTAAGGAATTAGATAACCTACCATTTTTAATTTTTAATATTTCTATATTATTTGATCTAGACAAACTTTCAACTTGTTCTTTTAAATTAGATATTATCTCTTCTCCTGTATATACTACCTCTAAATAATATTCTTTACCCGTATTAGATAATTCCTCTAATTTTTGAGCTATTTCTTTAATGTTGCCACTTATAGAGATTAGATCTTTCTTCTTTGGTACTTCAATGCTTTCTACGGTTAAATTCTTATTATAAAATTGAGCTAAAAAAACCTTCTTTTTTTGTTCGTTAGATTTAAACCCCATTGGCAATAAGGAGCCAGAATATCTAATTTTTTCATTTTTGCCTATTATTTGTGGCGTGTGAATGTGACCTAGGGCAATGTAGTCAGCTTCTTGTGGCAGAAATTCTACTGGTATCTGGCATAGAGATCCTATATAGAGATCTCTTATCCCATCGTCATCTTCTAAAATGGCAGAGCCTAAGAAAAGATGTCCCATTATTATTATTGGTATGTCTAATTTCAACTCATTCTTTTTGTTCTTTGCAATTTCAAATACCATGTTATAGTGTTTTTTGATAGCCTTGATAACTTTGGTTTCCCTTTCACTTATAGACTCGCCTTCTTCGGGAAGTCTTAAATCCTTTTCTCTTAAATATGGTACTGCACAAACTATTAAAATTGGCTCGTCATTATCCGATAAAACTATAACTTCATCTTCTGGGTTTTCTGAAATTGACCCTATTACGTGAACGTTTAAGACCTTTAATATCTCCTTTGGTGCCGATAGAAAGGAGGGCGAGTCGTGATTGCCAGAAGTTATCACTACGCCTTTGCAATTGGATTTAGATATATTGTGCAAAAATCTGTAATATAGCTCTTGTGCCTGACTACTTGGAGTACTTGTATTAAAGATATCTCCTGATATTAGCACTACGTCGACATTCTTTTCTTCTATTACTCTATATAGCCAATTTAGGGCAAATTCAAACTCATCGTATCTTCTCTTTGAACAAATGGTATCTCCAATATGCCAATCAGACGTATGCAAAACCTTCAATGGCTTTGTTTTATTCAAATCCGCTCCTTAATAAATTTACAGTTTAGAAAATCGTTTAAACTCAGTTTATGTTAATGTACTTTTCCCATTTTAGGCCACTTACATCAATTAATTCTATTTTGTATTTTCCCCTTTCGAGCTTTATATTTTGGGTTGGCAATAACTCTATCTCAGCCTTAGCGCCAAGGGGCACTACTAAGCTATATTTATTTGGTTCTATCTTGTTAAAGTAAAAATTTTTAATTTTTGACTTGTCAACGTTTGTCTCGTTTGGATCGAAGGTTTCAACTATGTTGCCAGAATCATTAGATACAATAATTTGTCTAACAAACGCTCCGTATGTGTCTGGTCCGTCAACCCTGTAAAGAATCATTTTCAACGCTCCGTTGTCGTATAAATTTGCGCTTAAGATTTCTATTTTTGGCACTTTTGAAAGGTTATATAGTTTGCCATAGAGTCCGTTGTGCAGTGCTTGGTATGTAAAAAGTGTTATAAAAACTGCTATTATGCTGAAAATTAAAGCTATATTTCTTATCTGGACACTGTTTAGGTCAAAAGGACCAGATGTAAGAAGTCTTAAGATTTTTGAAGTCCTATTTTTTAAGAGAAGATAATCTATGGAAAATAGTCCGCCTCCAAAGCACATAACGACTAAACCGCAACCAATCCCTGCAATGCCTATTTGCCACTCGTCTACGCACGTCGAGCCCAACCAACCAGAACCCAAAAGTATACCAAGTGATAATAGCGTTGCTCCGAGCGAGGATAATCTTGTTAACAGTCCTAGAATTAACCCAATCCCTACTAAACCTTCAATAATAGTAAATGTGAATAAGAAAATATAAAGTAAATGAACATGAGTTATTAAAAATTCTATCATTGGTTTAATAAATAGAGCATGTGGCAGAAAGTGGTTGAAAGCGTGCCCCATATATGCAGGTGAATTTGGATCTAATTTCTCTGGATCGTTTATCACTCTTCTTAAAAAAGCGCTGAAAAATTGCCACCCTAAAATAAGTCTAATAGGAGTGACAAGAGTAGATATGCTATCAAAGGAAATCTTCTTTTCTGGTTGCACTTTTGTTCCCCTTAATTTTAAGGATATATAATTTAATATTATTATACTTCAATTGTTAACGCTAATTATTAACGCTACAACTTTTCGATCACAAGCTTTTTAATTCTCTTGATCTAAGTCAATTATTTTTTATGGTTAAGTAGTTACAATTTAAAATATAATGTAAAAAGAAGTGAATTTAGGGGAAAATCTTTTGAAAGGTGGGGTATGAATTGAGCGATTGGATAGAAGAGAAAAGAGAACCTTGTTTGGCTGAAGAAGGATATAGAAAGAGATTTTCTTATGACAAAGTAGTTAGATCCACGCATGGAGTAAACTGTACTGGTTCCTGTAGCTGGCAGATATTTGTGAAAGATGGCATTATTACTTATGAAATCCAGCAAAACGATTATCCATCTACCCAGGAGGGTCTTCCTGAATATGAGCCAAGAGGATGCCCTTGTGGGGCCAGCTATTCCTGGTATGAATATAGCCCACACAGAATAAAATATCCAATGATCAGAAGGTCTCTATATGAGCTATACAAGGAAAAAAGAAAGAACCTTGATCCTGTAAGTGCGTGGGGAGAGGTAGTGAAAAGCTCTTCTTTGTATAAGCAAAAGAGGGGTAACGGCTCTTTTATAAGAATCTCTTTTGACGAGGCACTTGAAATAATCGCTGCAGCAAACGTATATACAATAAAGAATTATGGGCCAGATAGAGTGGTTGGTTTTAGCCCCATTCCAGCGAAATCAATGGTAAGTTATGCATCAGGATCTAGATATCTATCTTTGATCGGTGGGGCTGTTTTGAGCTTTTATGATTGGTATTGCGACTTACCTCCATCTTCTCCTCAGATGTTTGGCGATCAAACTGATGTTCCAGAGTCAGCAGATTGGTATAACTCTACCTATCTTGTGTTGTGGGGCTCAAATGTGCCGCAAACAAGAAGACCCGATGCACACTTTTTTACTGAAACCAGGTATAAGGGAACAAAAACCGTAGTTATATCTCCCGATTTTAACGAAGCGTGTAAGTTTGCTGACATTTGGCTTAACCCAAGACCCGGAACCGATGCTGCTTTGGGGATGGCAATGGGACACGTGGTATTAAAAGAATTTTTTATTGACAAAAGAAGCGATTATTTTGAGTCTTATTGTAAAAAGTTTTCTGATATGCCTTGTCTGGTGATACTTGAAAGAGAGAAAGAATTTTTTAAGCCTGGAAGGTTATTTAGATCGAGCGATATGGGTAACAAAGAAAAGTTTGATGAATGGAAAACTGTAATATTTGATAAGGAAATTGGTATATGTGTGCCAAATGGTAGTATAGGTTTTAGATATCAGGACAATGGAAAGTGGAACCTTGAATCCAAAGATTCAAAAACTGGCAAAGAAATTAATCCAGAGCTAAGTTTAATTGATTTTAGAGACATTGAGGCAAAAGTCTTATTTCCATATTTTGGAGAGACCAAAGAAGTTATTGCTAGAAAGGTACCAGCAAAAAGAATAACTGTAAACTCCAAAGAATTTTATGTCTCAACCGTATTTGACCTGCTTGTCGCTCATTATGGGGTAAATAGGGGATTAGATGATGAAAACGTTGCAAAGGATTATAACGACCCTAATTGTTATACTCCAGCTTGGCAGGAGAAAATAACAGGAGTAAAGAAAGAAATCGTAATAAAGATCGCCCGTGAATTTGCAAATAATGCTCTTCTCACGAAAGGGAAGTCGATGATAATCATTGGTGCAGGCGTTAATCACTATTACTATACTGACACTATTTATAGAGCAGCTATAAATTTGCTTACAATGTGCGGTTGTATTGGGCAGTCTGGCGGTGGTTGGGCTCACTATGTGGGACAGGAAAAAGTTAGGCCGCTTGCGGGCTGGTCTACCTTTGCCTTTGCTCTTGACTGGTATAGACCTCCAAGACATGTTAACTCGACTTCCTTTTTCTATGTTCACACTGGTCAATACAGATATGAAACCTTGAAAGTCGAAGACTTACTTTCTCCTATTGCTAAAAAGGATTTATATAGTTCTCATCCATTCGATCTAAACGTGAAGGCCATAAGACTTGGTTGGCTCCCATCAGCACCATATTTAAACATAAATCCACTGGATATATTCGATCTTGCAAAGGCTAAGTCCATGAGTATATCCGATTATATATTAGACGAAATAAAGAAAAAAAATATTATGTTTTCTTATCAAGATCCAGAAAATGAGAAGAATTATCCAAGAAATATGTTCGTCTGGAGATCGAACATAATGGGAGCAAGTTCAAAGGGGCACGAATATTTTATAAAATATCTTTTAGGCGCAAAGTCGGGGCTAATAGAAGATGAAGCAGATTTAAGCATTCTCAAAGAGGTAAAAGTAAAAGAGCCAGTTATTGGTAAATTGGATCTTTTGGTTACAATGGATTTTAGAATGAGCACTACTTGTCTGTATTCCGATATAATATTGCCTTCAGCTACATGGTACGAGAAGGAAGATATAAGTACTACTGATATGCACCCATTCATTCACCCATTTTCACAAGCTGTAGACCCACTGTGGGAGTCCAAAACTGATTGGGAGATCTTCAAGGCAATTGCAAAGAAGTTTTCTGAACTTGCAAAAGACAATTTAGGAAAAAGAATTGACACTGTACTTTCTCCACTTTTACACGATACCCCTTCCGAGCTGGGTCAACCGACTGATGTGAAGGATTGGAAATTAGGTGAGTGTGACATCTTGCCAGGCAAAACATTTCCTAATATTTCTCAGATAGAGAGAGATTATTCAGATGTTTATCGACAATATATATCAATAGGACCATTGGTGGAAAAATTAGGAATCGGAGCAAAAGGGGTATCCTGGCTTTGCGGTGAAGAGTTAAACGACTTAAAATCTATTAATTCAGAAAGCAACGACTTAGTAAGTATCTTTTCAGCGAGAAACGTTTGTGATGCAATAATGCATTTGAGTCCTGAGACTAATTCAAGTATTTCGTTTAAGGCATGGGAAAATATTTCAAAAAAAACTGGAAGAGATCATTCAAATGTTTTGCCACCAAAAGAATATGCTCTAAAATTTAGCGATCTTCAGGTTCAGCCCAGGAGGACTATTACGTCACCTTGCTGGAGTGGGATAGAATCAAAAGAGATCCCTTACAGTGCAAATTATTTAAACGTTCACGAGTTAATTCCATGGCGAACGCTATCTGGCAGGATAGAAATCTATCAAGATCACAGGTGGATGAGAGATTTTGGTGAGAATTTTGCAATATATAAGGCGCCAGTTGATATTCTCTCTAATAATCAAATCAAACCTGACGAAAATAGCATAAAGTTAAAGTTTTGCACCGCACACCAAAAATTTGGCATTCACACAACGTTTATCGATCTTCAGATTATGCAAAATCTTTCCAGGGGTGGTCCTCACGTATGGTTAAGTGAGTCTGATGCAAAATCAATTGGTGTTTGTGATAACGATTGGGTAGAGCTAAGTAATAGAAACGGAACAGTAATTGCAAGAGCCGTTCTCTCGCAACGCATACCAAATGGTATGGTGATTATGTATCACGCACAAGACAAAGTCTTAAATAATCCCTTCTCACAAAAGACATCTGTTAGAGGAGGCGTGCATAACAGTTTGATAAAGATATTGTTAAACCCTTTGCATATGATCGGTGGCTATGCTCAGCTTTCTTATTTCTTTAATTACTATGGCACTATTGGCTCAAATAGAGATGATTTCGTAATTGTTAGAAAACTGTCTAAAGTTATCTGGACACAGAAAGAAAAAGGTGGTGAAGACCTATGAAGGTAAGAGCACAACTTGCAATGGTGCTAAATTTAGACAAGTGTATTGGTTGCCATGCTTGCTCTGTTACGTGTAAAAACGTTTGGACACAAAGATCTGGCTTAGAGTACGCATGGTTTAATAATGTTGAAACAAAACCGGGCATTGGATTTCCAAAAAATTGGGAGGTCCAAGACAGATACAAAGGAGGGTGGGAACTTTCGGGACAAAATCTTAAATTAAAATCTGGATCAAAACTAAATATTTTGCTAAATATATTCTCTAATCCAAACCTTCCTACCATTGAAGACTATTCAGAACCCTTTACCTTTGATTACTCTTATTTGAAGAACTCAGAAGAAGAGAACTTTCCAACTCTGAAGCCTGTTTCGGCTATTACCCATAAAGAGATCGATATAAAGTGGGGGGCTAATTGGGAAGACGATCTTGGCACCACCTTTGAGAGCAGGTCAAAAGACTATAACTTTAAAAACATCGATCCATCTTTGTATTCATCGTTTGAAAATACTTTTATGATGTACTTGCCAAGGCTTTGTGAGCATTGCCTTAACCCTGCTTGCGTTGCTTCCTGTCCATCTGGCGCAATCTATAAACGAGATGAAGATGGCATAGTGCTCATTGATCAAAATAAATGTAGGGGATTTAGAATGTGTGTGAGTGCCTGTCCATACAAGAAGATTTACTACAACTACAAAAGCGGAAAGTCTGAAAAATGTATACTCTGCTTTCCTCGTTTAGAGGTGGGAAAGCCTACTATCTGTTCTGAGAGTTGTGTAGGTAGAATTAGATATATCGGTATTTTACTGTACGATAGAGACAGAATAAAAGAGGTAGCTACAAGCGATGAAAAGGATCTTTACGAAAGTCAGCTTTCAATAATACTCGATCCAAACGATAAAGAGGTTATCTTTAAGGCAGTAGAGGACGGTGTGCCAGAGAACTTTCTAAATGCTGCAAAAATATCGCCCGTTTATAGGATGATAAAGGAATTTAAGATCGCTTTTCCACTTCACCCAGAGTTTAGAACTTTACCAATGGTATATTATATTCCGCCACTTTCATCCATAAAATCAGAGATAGCCTCAGAATTAGATGAAGATGTCTTGCCCGATGTTTCAAAGTTAAGAATTCCTGCAAAATTTTTGGCAAATTTGTTAACAGCAGGGGATGAAAAACCTATTGTTGATTCGCTAAATAAGCTTATGGCCGTGAGGAAATATAACAGAAATAAGATTCTTTATAAGGACGAAAGCGTTGAGATTCTTGAAAAGTCTGGGCTTACTATAGACCATGCAAAATATTTATATAGACTCCTCGCTATAGCTAATCAATCTGACAGATTTGTTATTCCGACTGCTCACAAGGAAGGGTACGAGGATGATTATGTGAAAAAGGGTACCGTAGGATTCCCAAAAAATGATTTTGGAGGCTAAAAATGACAGAAGATAAGGTATCAGTTCAGGGCTCACCAAATCAAGGCCTGTTTGGAGCAACGCTTGGATTCTTCTTCGGGTTCGCAGCTGTTAGTCTCTTTGGGCCGACGGCTATAAAGTTTAAGGACATTCTGGGACTTTCTCCTCAGATGCTCGGTCTTTTGGTGGCAATGCCAGCGCTTTCAGGTTCAATCTTAAGGATACCCTTTTCTGCTTGGGTTGATTCTGCTGGTGGGAGAAAGCCTTTTTTGACCTTGATGATTATTGCAATAGTTGGGCTCATCGGTCTGTCTGGACTTGTTTATTTTATTTTTGAAAACCAATCTTTTGCCAGCCAGAATAAGGCTTTGCTTTATTATCTAACCTTGTTCTTTGGCCTATTGAGCGGATGCGGGATTGCAACATTTTCTGTGGGCATCTCTCAAGTCTCATATTGGTTCCCGCAAAAGAAACAGGGTTTTGCACTGGGAACATATGCGGGGTTAGGAAACCTTGCTCCTGGAATATTTTCTTTTTTGCTGCCAATTAGCCTTGTAAACTTTGGAATAATTAATTCATATTTTATATGGCTTGCATTCCTGATAATCGGCGCGGTACTTTACTTTATAACAGGAAAAGATTCATATTACTTTCAAATGTTAAAAATGGGATATAGCAGGGAAAAGGCAATGGAATTTGCCAAAAGTTGTGGACAGGAGCTTTGCCCTGCCAAAAGCCTGATAGATAGTTTGAAATTGTCTGCAAAAACTGTGAGGACTTGGCTATTAGTAATTCTTTATTTCACCACATTCGGCGGTTTTATGGCTTTAACCGCATGGTTTCCTACTTATTGGACGCAGTATTTTAAAGTAAGCCTCTTTATTGCAGGTACTCTAACTGCAACATATTCAATACTTACCTCTGCTGTAAGAATATTTGGTGGAGTGATCGCTGATAAAATTGGCGGCATAAATACCTCTATAATATCCCTTGTTTTTATGGCAGTGGGTTCTTTGGGGATATTGTTTATTAGAAATATTGAATTTTGTGTGTTGTCTATGATTATTATGGCAATAGGCATGGGCGTGAACAACGCTGCTGTATTTAAGTTAGTTCCAAAGTTGGTTTCGAATGCAGTAGGAGGTGCTTCTGGATGGGTTGGTGGGTTAGGCGCATTTGGCGGATTTGCCATACCCCCCTTACTTGGTGCATTTGTTGCAAGAGGCGGTTCAGATGGGTATAGAGAAGGATTTTTAGTCTTTCTTTTGCTTGCAATTTTTTCAATAGCTATTGACATAATTTTAAAAAATATGGCTAAAGAGTAGTATATTATGAGTTTTTCAGAATTTATGAAGTCACTTTCTTTTCTTTTGAGATATCCAGATGAAACGTATAGATTTGATGTCGAAAAATTTGAAGAGAATACAAAGAACTTAAACTTGTATAAATATCTCAAAGAGTTTATAGCTTACTATAGGGGTAAATCTGATCTGGATTTGAAAGAATATTATGTAGGCACATTTGACCTTACACCTAAAAATTCTCTGTGTATGTTGGATCATATGCGCCTAAACAACTCTCAAAAGGGCTATGAGTTGGTGAAGATAAAAAATTTTTATAATGAATTTGGCTTTAACCCAAAAAATAATGAGATGCCTGACTATATTCCGTTATTTATTGAGTCTCTCTCCTATATCGAAAAAAAAGTTGCTATCGAGCGTTTAGGCGAATACGAATTGGCTTTTCAGAATCTATATTCAGGGCTTTTGGAATCGAAAAGTCCATATTGTGGTTTGTTTGGGATACTTTTAGATAAGGAGGCATTAGATGAGTTACTTTGATTATCTTATTTTTCTTTTTTATCCCTATGTAGTCTTGAGCATATTTGTATCTGTGAGCATATTTAGATTTTTTTACAGGCCATACAATTGGAAGACAGCTTCAAGCGAGATCTTTGAGGACAAAATATTAAAGTTAGGCAGCAACCTATTTCACTTTGGTATTCTGGCATTGTTTTTTGGACACCTATTTGGTCTTTTGACGCCTGAGAGGGTCTTTCAGCTTGTAGGCTTATCAAGCAGCCTTCATCAGATGATAGAGATAATTTTGGGCTCTGCTTTCGGAATCATAACGGTTATTGGCGTATTGTTGTTGACATTTAGAAGACTTACAAACCAAATGGTTTTATCCACGTCAACCTCGATGGATATTTTTGTGCTTGTGTGGATATTTTTTACCCTGTGTTTAGGTCTGACGTGCGTAATTTATTCTTTTCTGTTTGAGAGAGATGGACATCTTTTGGTATATCTATCTCAATATGTAAAAAATCTCTTAACATTTAGGTTTCAGGCAATAGATTATTTAAATATGATCCCTATGATATATAGAATTCATATATTCTTTGGTTTTACACTGTTTCTTGTGCTTCCATTCAGTAGGCTTGTCCACATATTTAGCGGTTTTGCGCTGCCCACTTATCTTTTTAGAAGGATTCAAATAGTAATAAAAAAATTTTGATAAATTTGGAGGTTTACAATGTCTATTAAAAAGATGTCTGACGGAGTTTGGTCTTTAAGATCTATTGACTGGGACAGGAGGATCTTTGATGAGCTTATTTCTTTGCCATATGGAACTACCTATAACGCATACCTTGTGAAAGGAAATGACAAATGTGCTCTAATTGACAGTACAGATCCTACTAAAACCTATGAGTTAATAAACGATCTCAAGAGGCTAAAAGTGAAAGTAGATTATGTAATCTCGAATCATGCTGAACAGGATCATAGTGGATCAATTGGCGACGTATTGAATCTCTATCCAGATGCTATGGTTGTAACCAATTCTAAATGCAAGGACTTTCTGATTGATTTGTTACACATAGACAGTACTAAATTCTTGGTTGTAAAAGAAGGTGATAGGTTAGAACTTGGCTCAAAGACTCTGCAGTTTAAGATAACTCCATGGGTGCACTGGCCAGAGACTATGATAACGTTCCTGGAAGAAGAAAAGATACTCTTTACATGCGATTTTCTTGGTTCACACATAGCAACCAGCGAGCTTTATGTGGCTGATATGCCCCTTGTATACCTGGCTGCAAAGAGATATTACTCAGAGGTGATGATGCCATTTAGAAATAATATCAAAAAGAACATAGAAATTGTAAAGGATATTGATCCAAAAATTATCGCACCAAGTCATGGTCCAGTTTATCAAGACCCAAAATTTATAATAAGCGCATATGAAGAATGGATATCTGATAGAGTAAAAAATCTTGTTTTGATACCTTACGTTTCTATGCATGGCAGTACGAAGGTATTGGTAGATAGATTAACACAGAGTTTGGTCGATCTTGACATTGAAGTTATGCAATTCAATTTAGCAAAGACCGATGTTGGAGAGATTGCTACCCATATGGTTGATGCTGCTACAATTGTGCTTGCAACGCCAACAGTATTACTTGGACCTCATCCTGCAGCTGTTTATGCCACTTATTTAGTAGCTGCCTTAAAACCAAAAACAAAATACTTTGGTTTAATAGGCTCATTCGGTTGGGGTTCAAAAGTGGTGGATACTGTTTCAAATATGCTTTCACCGTTGAAACCTCATATAATAAACCCAGTTCTTATAAAGGGTATGCCGAAAGAAGAGGATTTGAAACTGATAGATAATCTTGCTATCCAGATAAGAGAATTACACAAAAATTTATAATATTTATCCTCATTCTTCTAACCATATAGCCTCAACTGGACAGGATTCTTTGGCGCTTTGGCAGCAGTCGGTGCAAGTTTGTCTAATGACTTTTGCCACAGCGCCTTCCAGCTTAAATACATCGGGACAAAGCGCTTCACAGGTCCCACAGCCGACGCACAAGGTTTCGTTTACATAAGCTTTCATTATTTCACCCCTTTTTACAGTGCTTAAAGTATAGATAAAGCTTATAATACCTTTATAAATATTACAAATAAGCAATTTTTATTTTAAATTTTAGCAAAAAATTATATTTATTTGAGGTGATGACGAGCGTGCTTCTTAGTTCTTTGAAAGAGAGATGGTGGAAAAAAGTAGTTAATAAAGGGCTTCAATGGGAGGGCATAAATGTTGAAATTAAGGGTCTTACTCCAAAAGAAGCAATTGGTGAGCCACAAAGAGACGATTTCCCATTGCTAAAAGGGAAAGAATTCTTAATTCAAGCCAAAATCAAAGAGTCAATCGGTCAAGCATTTACTGCAATCCCATCTAAATTTAGTGGTTGTCTTGAAGAGATTAACAAATTGGATGAGTTACAAGAACGAAACAGGGCATTGATAGTTGCAACTATCAATGTTACCTACAGATATTTTGGGCTTTTACAAGATAGCGTTCACTGCAAGGATGAAGGACCAGAACTTTGTGCACAGAGAGTATTGGAACATTTCACAGGCAATTGTAAAAATTCAAAAATTGCAGTTATTGGATACCAGCCAGCTTTTGTGTCAACTCTTTCTAAGCATTTTGATATACGAGTGACCGATATGGATCCGGAAAATATTGGCAAATTTAAAAATGGAAGTCTAATTGAGTCATATGAATTAAACAAAGAGATAATAAAAGAGAGCGATGTAATTTTTATGACTGGTTCAACTATTGTAAATGGATCTCTTGATGAGCTTATTGAATACAGTTCGGGTAAGGAGATCATCCTATTTGGAACGACATGTGCAGCCCTTGCTTATGAATTTGGCTTTAAAAGGCTTTGTTTTCAGAGCAGCTAATTGAGTTTCTAATTAAGGCTTTAAAATTATAATAGTTTATATTATAATATATTTATATTATTGAATTTTGTGTTACATAATTTTTCAATAATCGTATTTTATAAAAAAAGCTTTGAGAGGATAATTTGTTATATAAAGCGAGATATTTGTTTGTAATAGTTGTGATGCTTTTTGCACTGCTGTGTATGGGTTCTATGGCATTCGGATGCACAGCAGTAGTTTTGCATGGCAAAGACATAATCGCAGCAAGAAATTTTGATTGGACTGATGGGCAAGCTTATGTAGTGAGGCACGAAAGAGGGGTTAAGAAAGAAGCAGACTTTTTGCAGGACGATGATGACGATGACTTCAATAGTGCTGAATGGGTCTCAAAGTATGGCAGTATAACCTTTGATGTCACTGAGACAAATCTTTTATATGGCCAGGTAAAAGTTCCTGTAGATGGCATGAACGAAAAGGGTCTATGGGTTTCATCATTGTGGCTTGATGATAATGACGGTAAGGTTATAAGTAATCTGGATTTTAAAAAGGCTTCAATAAATAACTGGAAATTAGTAGAATACCTGCTTGATAACTGTGCTGATGTAGATGATGCGTTAAGCGCTATCAAGAATATTCAAATAATAAGTTTTAACTACGCGGGTATGTCTGTAAATTTGCACTTTATTATGGCTGATAGCTCAGGTAGCGTTGCGATTGTGGATATCTTGCCAGACAACGAAATCATAGTTCGAAAAAATCCTGAACTTGATATCCTGACAAACAATCTTTATCAGTCAAGTTTAGATAATTTAAAGAGATACAAGGGTTTTGGTGGGGAACTAGATTTACCAAAAGATGCTGAAATGAACAGTGAAAATAGATTTGTAAAAGCTGCCATTCTCTATGACAATCTTAAAAAGTACCATAAAGATTCAATTTGTGATGCATTTAAAATTATGAGAGAAACTGCGCAAAATGATGTCGGAGAACTGCCATATGAAGGAATTACTCAGTGGACTGTTGGATATGATCTTACAAAAAAAGAAATTTATTGGTATTCTAGAACAAAAAATGCAAAAAAATTTATAAAGCTTTCTGAGATTGACTTCTCAAAGCCTCAAAAAATAAAACCTCTTGGCATTAGCGACGTGCTTGTGGGCGACGTTACAAACTATTTTAAAACTGGGGAAGAAGCCTCATCAAACAAAAAGCACAAATTTTTGTTTTTTGTTTTTAACTCTATTTAAACTAAAACGCGATCATTTAATAAAACATAGCAACTTTAGTATTCTTTGCTAGAGTAGACTTTAAGAACAAAAAGCTATTTCGCGAGCAGGATGCTCGCGTTACTATGAGATGCACATATTGCAGCGAGCAGGATGCTCGCGTTACTATGCGATTCTTTCTTTGCGCGAGCAAGATGCTCGCGTTACTATAGTTTTATCTCTGATTAACTGTCAAATGCTGAAGAAGGTTGATCGTTGAATAAAATTTATTTTATGTTATATAATATTTTGTACATTAATCATATTGACAAAAATAATACATAATATTATTGACTATAAAATTATAAATAAGTTAAGGAGAAAATTGTAATTGAATAACTGGGATCCAGATAATTATGACAAAAAAGTGGGCTTTGTTTCTGAATTTGGGAAGGAAGTCTTAAGAAAGAAATCTGTTGATACAGTTTTTTCTAATACTCTCCTCCATTGGGTAAAGATAGCATCTTTGGCAATTAAATCAATTTACCTATTGTTTATTGGCGTTCAAAATGAATATTTTTTAGCACTTTCTTAAGCTTTTTAGATTTTTAAGTAATTTTTATCTAAAGGAGGTTTATGTGCACTCTTTAGTTTTTATTAAACAAGTTCCAGATGCAGCTCAGGTTAGAGTAGATTATAATACTGGCACCCTTATTAGAGAAGGCGTTCCTGCGATAATCAACCCCTATGATACCCACGCCATTGAAGCAGCTGTTCAGATGAAGGACAAATTTGGGGGGATAGTCTCAGTTCTAAGCATGGGTCCTCCAATGGCTGAGGATGCTTTAAGGAAAGCTTTGTCTATGGGAGCAGATAAGGCATACTTGCTTTGCGATAAGGTTTTTGCAGGATCTGATACCTGGGCTACCAGCTATGCTTTGTGGGCAGGTGCGCAAAAGATTGTACAAGAAAATGGACCAGTTGACATATTTTGGGCTGGTAAACAGGCTATTGACGGTGATACTGCTCAAACTGGTCCTGGTTTGGCAACGCGACTTGATATACCGCTTGTAACCTGTGCCATAAAGATTGTAGAACTAAATCTTGAAAAAAGTTATATTGTAGTGCAAAGATTAATTGAAGGTGGGTTTGAAACCTTACAGGTATCAATACCCTGTATGATTACAGTTGAAAAGGAGTTAAACACTCTTAGGTTCTCTCCTCTTCCAGATCTAATTAGAGCTGCAAGGTCAAAAATACACCTACTTAATTCTTCCAATGTTGATATCGATCCAACAAAATGCGGGTTAAAGTATTCCCCTACTAAAGTAAAAAGGGTCTTTGTTCCCTCTAAAAGAGAAAGAGGGGAAATTCTTGATGTTAACGAAAATAATATTGCTAGTGTTTTATTTGAAAAGCTTGAACCTGTTTTAAGAAAAATGAATAAACTATAGGAGAGTTTGTTATGAGAGTTAGCAATATTGGTGAATACAAAGACGTGTGGGTTTTTATTGAACACGATTGTGGAAAAATCGAACATGTTTCTTTGGAGTTATTGACTAAAGGCTGTCAACTGGCAAAAGACATTGGATGTAAAGTTTGTGCCTTTTCTGTTGGTGAAAACGTTGAGGGATTTTCCGAAAAACTAGCAGAATACGGAGCTGAGAAATTTTACTTTATTGAAAGCCCTGTTTTAAAAGAATATCGAACAGAACCTTATAGGGATAGTCTTCTGTATCTAATAGAAAAATATAAACCTGAGATAATATTAATTGGGGCTACTACTCTTGGTAGGGATATTGCTGCCACGTTAGCCACTAAACTTAATACGGGTTTAACGGCTGATACTACTGCTCTTGATATAGATTTTGAATCAGAAACGAAGAATTTATTGATGACGCGGCCAACGTTTGGCGGAAATCTTATGGCTGTTATATATTGTCCAGATAACAGACCTCAGATGTCTACTGTGAGACCTGGTGTTTTTCAAGCGATAAAAAATCCGGTTAATATAGAGAAAATAAGGGAAGAATTCGAACTTTCTGAGGATAAAATTCCTAAAAAGATACTGGAAAAGGTAAAGACTGATTCGGACAAAGTAAATTTGGGATTTTATGACGTGATAGTTGCAGGAGGTAGGGGGATAGAGAAGAAGGAAAACATAAAACTATTAGTAGATCTAGCGAATATTTTGGGTGGAACTTGGGCTGTGTCAAGAAAAGTTGTGCAGATGGGATGGGCGCCATACTCAAGACAGGTAGGACAAACTGGTCAAACAGTTCATCCGAAGATTTATATTGCTGCAGGGATTTCTGGAGCAATTCAACATATTGCTGGCATGAAGTCATCTGAAATTATAGTGGCGATAAACAAGGATCCGCAAGCTCCAATATTTGATATAGCGACGTATGGAATTATTGGAGATGCTGTAAAAATTCTACCCAGATTAACGCAATATTTTGGTGAGAGGCTAAAAGCTGGAGGTTCAAATGAAAAGGACTGACTTTGACGTAATAATAGTAGGTGCAGGACCTGCAGGGCTTGCTGCTGGTTATGTTTTAGCTAAAGAGGGAATAAGCGTTGCTATTATTGAACGTGGAATTTTTCCCGGTTCCAAAAACGTTATGGGAGGGATATTTTACAGAAGCTCACTAGACGACTTAATACCAGATTTTTACAAAGAAGCTCCTATAGAAAGGCATATAGTTGAGCAAAAGTTCTGGTTTTTGTCAGAAGATTCTATGTTTTCTACTGGTCTTAGGAGTGAAAGATTTAATATTGAACCGTATAATTGTTTTAGCATATTTAGGGCTAAGTTTGACAAATGGTTTGCAAAGAAGGTAGCAGATGCCTCTGCAATGATAATCAATGAAACTGTAGTAAAGGATCTGATCTTAGAAGGGGAAAAGGTATCAGGCGTAAGAACTGATAGACCAAATGGGGATCTTTATTCTGATGTCGTAATAGTTGCAGATGGAGTTAATTCATTTTTAGCAAAGTCTCTTGGTTTGGGAAAAGAAATCAGAACGAACGACGTTGCAATCGCAGTTAAAGAGGTTATAGAGTTGCCAGATAAGGTAATAAACGATAGATTTGGAGTATCAAATAGTTCTGAAGGCGTAACAATAGAAATTACTGGTCCATATTTTAATAATATGAGGGCAATGGGTTTTATTTATACTAATAGAAATTCTTTATCAATAGGAATAGGTGCAGTAATAGAGGATTTAGTAAGACTTAAAATAAATCCAAATGATTTGCTTGAAATTCTAAAAAAGCATCCTGCAATAAAACCTTTAGTCAGCGGTGGAGAGGCTAAAGAATACATGGCACATATGATACCAGAAGGCGGTTATTATGCAATGCCAAGATTATACTCCGATGGTGTTATGGTTGTAGGCGATGCAGCTATGCTTGTAAACAGCATTCATAGGGAAGGCGCAAATCTAGCTATTGAGTCGGGTAAACTTGCAGCAAAGACATATATTGAAGCCAGAAAAAAGGGAGATTTTTCTAAAAAGACCTTAAGCTCTTATCAGAAAAAGTTAGAAGAATCCTTTGTATTAAAAGACTTAAAAACTTATAAAAATTTGCCAAAATTACTAGAAGAAAAACGATATCTCATATCAAAGTATCCAAAATTTATAATAGACTCTATGTACGAAATATATAATGTAGATAGAGTTCCTAAGTCAGAGAAGATAAGGTTGATTATGAATAGGGCTAAAAAAGAAATTGGATACTTTAATATTTTAAAGGATATCTTTAATATTTGGAGGAGTTTTAGATGAGAATTGAAGATAAGCTTTACTTAGTTGGATATAACGTTGATGAAGATGAGAGCCATATAGGAGTTAGTGACCCAGAGGAGTGTAAAAAATGCCAGGGTCGCCCCTGTACCTATATTTGTCCTGCAGGGGTTTATTCATATGATGATAAGGAGGAAAAATTATCCATTAATTACGATGCATGTTTAGAGTGCGGCACGTGTAGAATAGTTTGTAGCTTTATTACTTGGAAATATCCAAGAGGGGGATTTGGGGTACAGTATAAATTTGGATAAGAAAGCTATAATCTATTCCCTTATCCTACATTTTTGTCTTTTGATATATAGTACAGAAAGGTTTTTTATTATGTTATAATTACAGAATATTCTGACAATTGTGGAGGAGAAGGGATTACTTATGAAAAGAGAGACAGAAGAGTTTTTGAAACTTAGAGATTTTATTCTTACGTATCCTGATTATGAGACGTGCAGAAAAGAATTTATTTGGCCGCACTTAGTAAAATTTAACTGGGCATTAGATTATTTTGATTTTATTGCGTTAAATAACGAAGACACAGCTTTGCTATTCGTTGACGACGAAGGAAGTGAAATTTCTGTTAGTTATAACTCGTTAAGAAAAAGGTCTAATCAGGTAGCCAATTTTTTGAAAGAAATCGGCTTACAAAAAAGGGATAGAGTGATGGTAATGATGGAAAACTCAGCCTCTTTGTTCGAAATACTTTTAGGGATTATGAAAGCTGGAGGAGTTATAATACCTGCTGCTACTATGCTTCCGCCTGAGGATGTTGCAGACAGGGTAGAAACTGCAAATATAAAGTTTATTTTTATAGACAGTGAAATTGCAGTAAAACTCTCTTCAATTGAGAATATCCTAAACAGGTATCTTAGTGCAGTAATTAACGTTGGAAACAATTCGAGCTCTGTTTTTACTCAAAATAGGGAAAAGTCACCGGCTTGGATTAACTTTAATGAATTAAATTCCTTTAAGGAAGACTACTCTCCTTCTTTTATTACTTATTCCACCGATGAAATGTATTCTTTCTTCACATCTGGTACTACTGCAAAGCCAAAACTGGTTACGCACAATCATAATTATCCTGTAGGTCATCTCACTACTCTTTATTGGGTGGGTTGCAAAAAGGGGGATATTCACTACAATATCAGCGCTCCAGGATGGGCAAAACATGCCTGGAGCAGTGTTTTTGTGCCTTGGAATGCTCAGGCTACAGCCTTTGTATATAGATATAAAGGTAGATTTAATCCTAAAAACATCTTGTCGAAAATAGAAAAATATAAAGTTACTACGTTGTGCGCACCACTTAGCGTTTGGAAACTATTTTTAATTGAAGATCTGAAAAGCTATAACTTCTCTCTTAGAGAGGTTGTCAGTGCAGGCGAACCACTTAATCCTGAGATTATAAGAAAAGTCAAAGAGAGCATAAACCTAAACTTGAGAGAAGGTTATGGACAGACCGAAAGCACTCTTATGATTGGAAATTTTAAAGGAGAACACGTTAAAAAAGGTTCGATGGGAAAGGCTGCTCCAGGATATAATTTGAGTATTTTAAGTAGTCAGTTAGATGTTAAAAATTACGGAGAGGATGGACAGATAGGAGTCAAGATCTACCCGATTAAGCCACTTGGAGTTTTAAATGCGTACAATGATGAGGCAAAAAATGCATCTGTGTTTAAGGGGGGATATTATCTTTCTGGTGATACGGCTTATATGGACAAAGATGGATATTTTTATTTTGTAGGGAGAACCGATGATGTTTTCAAGAGCCTTGATTATAGGATCAGTCCCTTCGAGGTTGAAAGTGAGATTATGGAACATCATGCGGTTCTTGAGGTTGCAGTAGTTCCAACTACTGATGAAAGAGGACTGGTAGTTCCAAAGGCATTTATTGTATTAAAGCCTGATTATATACCATCACGCGAGATGGCTCTTGAGATCTTTAGGTTTATTAGGAAGCATATGGCACCATATAAAAGGCCTAGAGTTATAGAATTTTTGGATTCATTTCCTAAGACAGTAAGTGCAAAAATAATAAGAAAGGATCTAAGAGAGTATGACCAAAAACTAAAAAAGAAAAAGATTAATGCTGAGCACGAATATAAGGAGAAGGATTTTTTGGAAGATTTGAAAAGTAATGTATAAATTTATATATTGCTTCGTACACTTATAGTAAGCCAAGTATCCTGCTGGTAGTCTTTTAAGAACAAAAAGCTATTTCGCGAGCAAGATGCTCGCGTTACTATGAAGGGAGAGGAAGTTTCGCGAGCAAGATGCTCAGGGTACTATGTTTTATGAAAAGCTAAATAGAAATTTTCTAAATACTTGACGAAATTTATTATATAATTATAATATACATAATTAATAATATATTGTTTAGGAGGAGGTAAAAAGGTGATTATAAAGATTTTAGGTACAGGATGTGCAAATTGCAAAAAGCTATATGAAAACACGAAAAAGGCTATCGAGATGGGACAGGTTGCAGCCTCTATTTATAAGGTTGAGGATGTCAAGGAGATAATGAAGTATAAAGTTATGAGTACTCCAGTTCTTGTGATAGATGAAAAGATTATTTTTAAGGGTAAGGTCCCCTCGCCAGAAGATATATTGAAGGCAATATTTAACGAAATGTTAAATAAAAATAAAGGATAGTTAATTTTATGCAAATATTTACCTGGCTTGCTGATTACGTAGTTTACGATCTTTTGCACCTTGAGAAGGGGCACCACCTTACTAGCGCTATACACTTTTTTATTGAAGATACCTCCAAAATATTTTTTCTTCTTCTGGTTATTATATTCATAATAACTTATATAAGAAGTTACCTGACCCCAGAGAAGGTCAGATCGCTTCTTGTAAAGAAGGGCAAAAACGTTTATTTTGCTCATCTTTTAGCCGATCTGGTGGGCATAATAACTCCATTTTGCTCCTGTTCTGCTGTACCACTTTTTATTGGGTTTGTTGAGGCTGGAGTTCCGTTGGGCGTTACTTTTACATATTTGATCGCTGCCCCGACTGTTAACGAAGTAGCGCTAGTTCTTTTATATGGACTATTCGGCTGGCAGATAGCTGCTATATACATACTTTCGGGCGAGGTTATAGCATTTTTTGGTGGGATTATAATCGGAGCCATGAAACTTGAGAAATATGTAGAGGATTATGTATATGAAAATGTCTCGACAGAGATAGATTTAGATGTAGAGGATGCCAAGACAACTTTCACAGATAGGGTAAGAGAATCTTTTGAATATACTATAAATCTTATAAAAAAGATTGGTATATGGGTTATTATAGGCATAGGTATGGCATCAGGGATGCACGGATGGGCGCCTACTGGCTTTTTGGCACAGATTGCAGGACCAGGCAATCCTTTTGCAGTATTGGTAGCAGTGCTAATTGGCATTCCGCTTTACTCAAACGCCGCTGGTATGATACCCGTAGTATCAGAGCTAATCAGGCTTGGTGTTCCTGTTGGCACGGCATTGGCCTTTATGATGTCTGTCACCGCGGTGTCGCTTCCTGAGACGATTCTATTAAGACAGGTCATAAAACCGCAACTTATCGCTATATTTCTAGGAATAGTGACGCTATCAATAATCTTTACAGGATATCTTTTTAATTTTCTTTTGCCTTAAGTTTTATCGGGGTGGGGGGATAATTTCTATTGAGTTACTTTTGTCAAATTCGTATTCAAGTCTACCAGAGTGTAGTGTAGCTCCACTAATAAGTATAGCTGCTTCGAGAAATTTTAGACTACCCCTAACTTTATATCTTGTTTTCTTGCTTCTTATAACTACATTTTTATCTATAAGTTCGAGAAAGAATTCTATAGCTTCACTTGCATCCTGAGAAATGCCGCCAAGAGACTTTTTTACAAAACCAGTTAAAAGCTCTCTTCTTTCCTGTGTATTAAACTTTGTAAATATAAAGCTCTTCTCCTGTGAGGCAGATAAAAGGATTTCGTTAAAGGGTGAATATGATTTAATGTCAAGTATTGGCGTTTCATCGTAGAAGTCTAAACCTGAAACTGTCAAAATATTTCTTTCTCTTTTTATAAGCTCTACTGTATCTAACGCTATGGGATTTGGCCTTACTGGGCTTCTTAGAGAAAAGACACCTGTCTGAGGCAAGCTAAAATCCCCTCTTAGATAAACTAAAAGAGGTTTATCAGATGGGTTTCCAAAGAGCGCAACTATTACTAAAAAAGAATTGTTTTCTATGCCAGTTAATCCAGCTTCAAATTCTTCGAATACATGTATCTTGCCCTCGTAGCCGTTTGGCGGAATTTTTGCCCCTACTTTTAAGTTTGAAACCACTTTGCCTATTGCTTTAAAGGATTCACTCATCTTTCCCCCTTAAAAAAATGGTAGCCCTATGGGGATTCGAACCCCAGTTACCGAGCTGAGAACCCGGCGTCCTGGTCCACTAGACGATAGGGCCACACAATTGGCTGGGGAAGATGGATTCGAACCACCACTACATGGTCCAGAGCCATGCGTCCTACCGTTAGACGATTCCCCAATACGGTAAAGATGGTGCCGAGGGCCGGAATCGAACCAGCGACACGAGGATTTTCAGTCCTCTGCTCTACCTACTGAGCTACCTCGGCAAATCATATATATTTATACATTATTTCGATTTAAAATGCAAGTACTCGAAATATCTTTCTAAACTATTCACAATTTATGATTATTTTTATACAATAAAACCATTTATAAACTAGACAAGAAGAGGAGAAAAAGAATTGACAGTAAAGAAATTTACAGATGGTTTGTACGATCCCTTTTTTGAACACGATGCCTGTGGAATAGGTTTTATTGCCAATATTAAAGGCAAGAGATCTTCTAAAATTGTTCAGAGCGCTTTAAAGATTCTAGTCAATTTAGATCACAGAGGGGCAAGGGGTTGTGAGGAGAACACAGGTGATGGTGCAGGCTTGCTGGTTCAGATTCCGCACAAGTTTTTTAAAAAGTTTGTGCCAGGTCTCCCAGAAGAGGGAGATTATGCAGTAGCTCAGATATTCTTTCCAAGAGAAGAAGACAGGATAACAGAACTTGAAGCTAAATTTGGAAGAATTGTTGAGGAAGAAGGTCAGAGTATTATTCACTGGAGAAAACTTGAAACAGATAACACTTCCTTGGGAAATGTTGCAAAACTTAAAGAACCAATAGTAAAGCAAGCCTTTATAAAAAGGAATAGCGCGATAAAAAGGGGAATAGATTTTGAAAGGAAGCTTTATCTAATTAGAAAAAGAGCAGAAAAGGAAATAAAGTATGCCGATGAAATAAATTCGCTCTTTTATATTTGTAGCCTATCTTCAAGGACAATTGTTTACAAAGGGATGCTCACACCAGATCAAGTGCCAGAATATTATAAAGATCTTCAGGATACCAATTTTGAAAGTGCAATTGCAGTAGTTCATTCAAGATTCTCAACAAACACCTTCCCATCATGGGAAAGGGCTCATCCGTATAGATATCTAATTCACAATGGAGAAATAAATACACTTAGGGGTAATATCAATTGGATGAAAGCAAGAGAAAAGCTCTTTTCATCAGAAATATTTCCTGATATAACCAAGTGTTTGCCTATTATCAACGAAGACGGATCCGATTCTCAAATATTTGATAACTGTCTTGAGATGCTTTACCTTACTGGTAGGAGTTTGCCCCATGCTGTTATGATGATGATACCTGAACCCTGGCAAAATCACGAGAGCATGGACGATAAGAAGAAGGCTTTTTATAAATATCACAGCTGTCTGATGGAACCATGGGATGGTCCTGCTTCAATAGTTTTTACAGATGGATTGATTGTAGGCGCTGTATTAGATAGAAATGGTCTTAGACCCTCAAGGTATTACGTAATGGATGACGATACAATTGTTCTTTCTTCAGAAGTTGGGGTATATGATGTTGAAGCAGAAAGGGTTGTTCTTAAAGATAGGCTTAGGCCTGGTAGGATGCTCTTAGTTGATACTGAACAGGGAAGGATAATCTCTGATGAAGAGCTTAAAAGAAAGATATCTGAAGAAAAGCCTTACGGAACGTGGATTAATGAGTATATGATAACTTTTGATGATTGCGAGGCTAAACCTGATCCTGTAGCAAAACAGAATTTAGGCATGTCTTTAACTCAATTGCAACTTGCATTTGGATATACGTATGAAGATGTAAAAAAGATAATTGAACCAATGGCTCTTCAGGGTGTAGAACCTGTAGGGTCAATGGGATATGATTCTCCACTTGCAGTTCTTTCAAATCAGGAGCAACTTTTGTACAACTATTTCAAACAACTCTTTGCTCAGGTTACAAATCCGCCACTTGATGGTATTAGAGAAGAGCTAATAACAGCTTCTGAATTACTTCTTGGCAGTGAAGGAAATCTAATTGATCCAAAGCCAGATGACTGTAGACGTCTTCTAATAAAGAATCCAATACTTACTAACTTAGATATGAGAAAAATAAGAGATCTCGATCAAAACGGAATAAAATCCGAAACAGTATCTATGTTATTTGATAGAAATACCGATCTAGAGACTGCTCTTGATAACCTTTTTAAAAAGGTAGACGACCTGATTGATAGTGGAGTAAACGTAGTTATACTCTCTGATAAAGGTTTAAGTTTTGATTTAGTTCCAATTCCTGCTCTTCTTGCTGTATCAGGGTTAAATCATCACCTTATCAGAAAAGGTGCAAGGACAAAGGTAAGCATTGTAGTTGAATCAGCAGAACCACGTGAGGTGCATCACTTTGCATGTCTGATAGGATACGGCGCTAGCGCAATAAATCCATATCTTGTTTTTGAAACCTTAAAGGATATGCATGAGAAGTCGCTTTTGGATATAGACTATAATTTAGCTGTAGAAAATTACATAAAGGCTTCTTTGAAAGGTATAATGAAGGTTGCCTCCAAGATGGGTATTTCAACCCTTCAAAGCTATTTGGGCGCACAGATATTTGAGTGTGTAGGAATTGGTAAAGAGGTTATCGATAAGTACTTTACAGGAACCCCATCAAGAATTGGTGGAATTGACCTGAATTTGATAAAACAGGAAACCTTATTAAGGTTCGATAAAGCCTTCTTGTCAAATAATCAAGTGCTGCCTTCTGGAGGGATATACCAATACAGGGATGATGGAGAATATCATGCTTATAGGCCAGAAACCATATATCTATTGCAGAGGGCAGTAATAGAGGGCGATTACAAGAAATTTAAGGCTTTTACTGCATCGCTTCATGAAGGCTGTGGTGCGATTCAAAATCTAAGGGGACTCTTAAAATTCAAACAACAAAACAACCCAATTCCAATTGAAGAGGTTGAAAGCGTAGAGTCAATTGTAAAGAGATTTAAAACTGGAGCAATGAGCTATGGTTCAATTTCTAAAGAGGCACATGAGACCCTCGCTATAGCTATGAATAGAATTGGCGGCAAGTCAAATACTGGTGAAGGCGGTGAAGATTTATCTAGATACATTCCAGATGAAAATGGCGATTCAAGAAATAGTGCTATAAAGCAAGTTGCATCTGCAAGATTTGGAGTGGATATCCTTTACCTTTCGAATGCCTCTGAAATTCAGATAAAAATGGCTCAAGGTGCAAAACCTGGAGAAGGCGGCCAACTTCCTGGCCAAAAGGTTTATCCATGGGTAGCAAAAACAAGGTACTCAACTCCAGGGGTTGGACTTATTTCGCCACCACCACACCACGATATATACTCTATTGAAGATTTGGCCGAACTCATTCACGATCTCAAGAATGCCAACCGAAATGCAAGGATTAACGTTAAGCTTGTTTCCGAAGTGGGAGTTGGAACTATTGCTGCAGGGGTTGCAAAGGGCAAGGCAGATGTGGTATTGATATCGGGCTATGATGGTGGAACAGGGGCATCTCCTCGTTCGAGCATAAGGCACGCAGGGCTTCCCTGGGAGTTAGGATTGTCTGAAACCCATCAAACGCTTGTTTTAAATAACTTAAGGGATAGGATTGTTGTTGAAGTAGATGGCAAACTTATGTCAGGTAGAGATATTGCGATTGCAGCGATGCTGGGTGCCGAAGAGTTTGGGTTTGCCACCCTACCACTTGTGGCTCTTGGATGTGTTATGATGAGAGTTTGTAACCTTGACACCTGTCCAGTAGGCATTGCTACTCAAAATCCTGAGCTAAGAAAGTATTTTAGGGGTAAACCCGAGTACGTGATAAATTTGATGTACTTTCTTGCAACAGAGTTAAGAGAAATCATGGCACAAATGGGATTTAGAACTGTAAACGAGATGGTCGGAAGAACTGATTGCCTTGAGGTGATAAAGACTGAACATTGGAAGGCAAAAACTCTCGATCTTAGTCCAATTTTGGCAAGGCCTCAAGTTGATCCTTCAGTTGGCAGATTCTGCAGAGTGAAACAGAATCATTCTATTGAGAACTCTTTAGATTTTAGAATATTGTTGGACAAGTGCAAAAGTGCAGTAGAAAATAAAAAACCGATAGAGCTTTCACTGCCTATTAGAAATACCAATAGGGTAGTAGGTACAATTCTTGGAAATGAAGTTGCCGTAAGATACGGTTTATCTGGATTACCCGAAGATACTATAAGGATAAAATTTACGGGTTCTGCTGGTCAAAGTTTTGGTGCCTTTTTGCCACAGGGGATAACTTTGACTCTTGAAGGCGACTCAAATGACTACATAGCAAAGGGACTTAGCGGCGGCAAGATAATAGTATATCCTCCGGAAAATTCAAGATTTAACGCACACGAAAACATCATTGTTGGCAACGTTGCCTTTTACGGAGCAACGTCGGGAGAAGGGTATATAAGAGGTGTGGCAGGAGAAAGATTTTGTGTGAGAAATTCTGGTGCTGAGGTTGTAGTTGAAGGCGTTGGCGATCACGGTTGTGAATATATGACCGGTGGTATTGTAATCTGTTTGGGTAAAACGGGTAGAAATTTTGCGGCTGGAATGACTGGCGGGATAGCTTATGTTTACGATTTAAACGGTTCTTTTAAAGAAAAGATAAATCTAAATACTGTCTATATTGAAACTATCGATGGTTTTTCTGAAGAGAACAAGGTGAAGTCAATGATTGAGAAACACTTAATTTATACAAATTCTTCTCTTGCTGAAGAGATTCTCTTAAATTGGGAAGAAAGCAAGAGAAGGTTTGTAAAGGTTATACCAAGAGATTACAAGAGAATGATCCTTGCAATTGAGAGAGCCTACGCTGCTGGTTTTAGCGGTGATGAAGCTCTTATGGAAGCTTTCTATGAAAATATTAAGGACAAGTCAAGAATTTCTGGTAACTAATAATAATTTTGGAGGTATCTATGGGCAAGATTGGCGCCTTTCTTGAACAAAAAAGAATAACCCCTTCCGAGAGAGATCCTCTTGAAAGGATTAGAGATTTTAACGAATTTAGAATACCTATGAGCGAAGAACACATAAGACTTCAGGCTTCAAGGTGTATGGATTGTGGGATACCCTTTTGCCACTCGGGAGTCCTTCTTGGTGGTATGACTGCAGGATGTCCTCTCCACAACCTTATTCCTGAATTCAACGATCTGATTTACAAAGGAATATGGAAGGAAGCGTACAAAAGGCTTATTGCTACTAATAACTTCCCTGAATTTACAGGAAGAGTTTGCCCAGCCCCTTGTGAGGGTTCTTGCACAGCGGGTTTAAATTGGGAGAGCGTGACTATTAAGAACAATGAGTTATATATTATAGAAAAGGCCTTTTCATTGGGTTTTGTGGAAAAGAAGGTTGTTAAGAGAACGGGGAAAAGAGTTGCGGTTATTGGATCTGGCCCGTCAGGACTTGCCTGCGCTGATACCTTAAATGCTTTTGGGCATGAGGTTTCAGTCTTCGAGAGGGCTGATAGAGTCGGGGGGCTTCTTATGTACGGCATACCTAATATGAAGCTTGATAAGAGTATTGTAATGAGAAGGATTAGTCTTATGGAAGAGGAGGGGGTAAAGTTTTTTACCAATAAGGAGATTGGAGTAGATATATCCTTAAAGAGTCTTTTAAGCGAATTTGATAGCATAGTGCTTTGCTGTGGCGCAACAAATCCTAGAGACATAAAGGTTCCTGGAAGAGAGTTAAGTGGAATATACTTTGCTGTTGATTTTTTGAAATCAAATACTAAAAGTCTTTTGGATAAAGATGATTCACATTTGATATCAGCAAAAGATAAAAACGTGGTAATAATAGGTGGAGGGGATACGGGTACTGATTGTGTGGCTACGGCTATTAGACAGGGATGTAAAGACGTTATACAGATTGAAATACTGCCAGAACCGCCAAAAGTTAGATTACAAAATAATCCGTGGCCTGAATGGCCAAGGGTGTTAAAGGTTGACTATGGTCAGGAGGAGAGAATAGCTCTTTTCGGAAAGGATCCAAGGATCTATCTAACAACTGTGACTAGTTTTGAACCTAAAGAAGACAAAAAGAGTGTAGGATGGGTTAACACTATTAAAGTAAAATGGGAGAGAGATGAAAAAGGAAACTTTATTCCGAAACAGATTAAGGGAAGCGAAGAGAGATTAAGAGCTGATATGGTATTAGTTGCCATGGGCTTTCTTGGGCCAGAGGACAAGGTTATAAGAGAGCTTTCTATCGAACAAGATCACAGATCAAATGTTAAAGCACAGTTTGGTAGTTTTAAAACAAATGTCGAAAGGGTTTTTGCAGCAGGAGATATGAGAAGAGGACAAAGTCTTGTTGTTTGGGCTATTGCAGAGGGGAGAGGCGCGGCAAGGAGCGTGAATGAGTATCTAAATAACATATAAAATAGTATAATTTAATATGATTTGAATAATATATTAATTGTGAAATTTAAATAATATAGGAGTGTAAAGTATGGCTGAAATTTCTATGAACGATTTAAAAAATGCTACAAACATTTTAATTGATGGAAACGTATATCAGGTTGTTTATTTCCAACATGCAAGAAAGGCGCAAGGCGCTGCCTATGTAAGAACGAAGTTAAAAAATCTAAAAACTGGTGCAGTTCTTGAAAAGACTTTCAGGTCTGAAGACAAAATAATAGAAGCAGAGGTTGAAAGAAGGCCGTTTCAATTTCTCTACAAATCAGGCGATACCTATCATTTTATGGATTTGAACAATTATGAGCAGTGGGAGTTAAGCAAGGATGTTTTAGGGGATGCCACAAATTATCTTAAAGAACAAGAAAATGTTGATGCAATAGTTTACAATGGAGCACTTTTGAATATCGAGCTTCCAACTACTGTAGATCTTAAAGTTGTTGAAACTGAACCTGGAGTAAGAGGTGATACAGCACAAGGAGGTTCAAAACCTGCAACCCTTGAAACCGGGGCTGTAATAAATGTACCTCTATTTATAAATGTAGGGGATGTTGTAAGAGTAGATACGCGTACAAATCTTTACGTCGAAAGGGTAAAGTCATGATTAACTTTGATCTTGAAGAAATAAAAGAGTTAATAAAAGCTATGAATGAAAACTCAATTACTGAGTTTTACTTGGAGTCCGAAGGAATCAAGCTCAACTTGAAAAGAGAGGGCTATGTTCAGGCCATTACCGATGTAAGCAGTTCTAAGAAGTTTGATGAAAGTGTAAAGAATAATGCCGATCAGAAATTAGAGCTCCAACCCAAAGAAGTTTTTATAAAATCTCCAATGGTAGGCACATTTTATAGATCCCCCTCACCTGATTCTCCCCCTTTTGTAGAGGTTGGTGATTATATAAAAAAAGGACAGGTAATTTGCATTATTGAAGCGATGAAACTTATGAATGAGATAGAGTCTGAAGTAGATGGTGTGATAAAGGAAATACTTGTTGAAAATGCCATGCCAGTAGAATTTGGTCAGCCCTTGATGATCGTTGAAACAGGGTAAACCATTATCTAGACTTTGGCAACCTTTAATAGTTATATTATATTCTGTTATTATATTCTGTGGGCAGGATGCTCGCATTACATTAGAGGTGAATTGATGTCTGATAAAGTGCGTTTTACTAGATATTTTGCTAATAAATATAGTGATTTTAGTTATTCAGCTCTATGAAAAGGATATTAATAGCAAACAGAGGCGAAATTGCCTTGAGAATAATAAGGGCACTTAGAGAGTATGGATATTTTTCTGTATTGGCTTATTCTGAGGCAGATAGAGATAGTCTTCCTGTAAAACTTTCAGATGCTGCAATATGTATTGGCCCTGCCAGTGCAAGAGGAAGTTATCTAAATATACCTGCTATAATTAGCGCTGTTGAAATAACAGGCTGTGACGCTGTTCATCCAGGATACGGATTTCTTGCTGAGTCTCCTCAATTTGCAAGAGTTTGTATGGATGCTGGAATTATTTTCATAGGTCCATCTCCTGAAGCTATGGAAAAGGTTGGGGATAAATCAGTAGCTAGAGCTGTAGCCAAGAATGCTGGAGTTCCTGTGGTGCCTGGCTCGAATGGTTTTGTTTCGTCAAAGGATGAGCTTTTTAAGCTTGCAAAAGAGATAAGCTTTCCCCTAATACTAAAGGCAGCGGCTGGGGGCGGCGGAAAGGGCATGAGAATTGTTCAGAGCTTTAGTGAACTTGAAAATTCTTTTGATACTGCTTCTAATGAAGCTAAAACGGCATTTGGAAACAGTAAGCTATACCTCGAAAAATACGTTTCAGAACCCAGGCACATAGAGATTCAGTTTGCAAGAGATAAGTTTGGTAACTGTGTATCGCTTTTTGAAAGGGAATGCTCTATTCAACGAAAGCACCAAAAACTTCTGGAAGAAAGTCCTTCCTCTTTTGTCAGCCCAAAGTTAAGAAAAGAGTTAAGCGAGGCTGCGCTTGCTATTGCTAATCAGGTGGACTATGTTGGCATAGGCACAGCAGAGTTTTTGGTTACACAGGAAGAAAAGTTTTATTTTATTGAGATAAATGCAAGAATTCAAGTCGAACACCCTGTGACAGAAATGGTTACAGGCATAGACCTGGTTGAATTGCAGTTGATAATTGCTGAGGGGAAGCCAATTCCTTTTTCTCAAGATGATGTAAAAATTACGGGACATGCTATAGAGTGTAGGATAAACGCTGAAGATCCACGTAATAACTTTTGTCCATCCCCTGGCAAGGTAACTCAATTTATACCTCCATGCGGTCCTGGAATTAGGTGCGATAGTCATCTTTACTCTGGATTTGAAATTGTCCCATACTATGATTCTCTGATTGCAAAGGTTATTTCATACGCCCCTAACAGGGAAAGAGCTATAAATCGAATGCAGAGAGCATTGTATGAGATGACTGTTGAGGGAATTTCAACTACTATAGACTTTCACATGGAAGTTCTGAAAAATGCATTTTTCAGGAAAGGCGATTATTATACAAATTTTGTTCAAAGAAGAATGGGTATAAAGTGAAAAAATCTTTAAGATATTTAAGAGAGATAATCTTAAAGATTTTATACGAGCTTGAAATAAATAAAATGAGTACCCTGGGCTCTCTTTTGGAAAGGTATGGCGAACACATGCACGAGGAAGACCTTGAATTTATAAAAGTAAGAGCTGAAGGAATTGTTGAAAACAAAGTATCTATTGAAAAATTATTAGATGAACTTTCTGTTGAATGGCCAACAGAAAGGATGGTGTTAACAGACAAGCTAATTATGGAAATTGCGATTTTTGAAATAAATTTTTTGGGGTTATCGCCGTCCATTGCCATAAACGAAGCAGTTGAACTTTCAAAGCTTTACGGTACTGAGAAATCCTACAAATTCGTAAACGGTATACTTTCTAAAGTAGCAAGTTCTAAAAAGTCTTAGGCTCTAAGTTTTGATTTTTCTTTAAACTACGACGTCTTTAAGGAGGGCAGCCTATGCTCGCAAAAAGAATTATACCTTGTCTTGATGTAAAGGATGGAAGAGTTGTAAAGGGTATAAGTTTTGTAAATTTAAGAGATGCTGGCGATCCTGTGCTTCTTGCTAGAACCTATGATAGAGAAGGCGCTGACGAGTTGGTTTTTCTAGATATAACGGCTTCAAAAGAAAAAAGAGATATAATGCTTAAGGTTGTGCAAGATGTTGCAAAAGAAGTCTTTATACCCTTTACTGTGGGAGGTGGTATAAGGTCTCTTGAAGATATGGAAAGGTTGCTTATGGCTGGCGCGGATAAGGTTTCTATAAATACTTCAGCCGTTTTTGATCCAGAATTAATTACCAAGGGCGCTACTACGTTCGGAAGACAGTTTTTGGTGATTGCTATAGATGCTAAAAGGTATCAAAACTCATTTAGGGTTTTTACACATGGAGGCTCGAGACCTACAGATCTTGATGCAATTGAATGGGCAAAAGAGGTAGAAGATAGGGGTGCAGGAGAGATATTGCTAACTAGTATGGATCAAGATGGCAGAAAAACAGGATATGATATTGAACTTACAAAAAGGATATCCGATGCTGTGAATATACCCGTGATAGCCTCTGGTGGTGCAGGAACCATTGAACATGTAATAGAGGTTTTCAAGAAGACTCGTGCGACAGCAGCGCTGCTTGCAAGCGTTCTTCATTTTGGCGAAATAAGAATTAAAGATATAAAAATTGCTATGGAAAGAGAAAAGATACCAGTAAGGTTGGACTGGTAAAGGAGGTCTTATGGAACTTGATAGATATGCACAGAGTGAACTTAAAGCGATATTTTCTGAGGAAAGAAAGATTAAACTTTGGCTGGATGTTGAATTAGCGGTTCTTAAAGCTTGGGAGACAGAAGGGGTGATTCCCGAAGGAACTTACAAGGCAGTCCTTTCAAATGCAAAAGTAGACATAAAGAGAATGAAAGAGATTGAGAGCGTGGTTCATCATGAGATTATCGCATTTCTTACGGCTCTCTCAGAAAACGTTGGCGAAAAGAGCAGATTTATTCATCTTGGTCTTACTTCATCCGATATCCTCGACACTGCTACAAGTTTACAGATAAAAGAGGCAAATGACGTTATTTATCAAGAGTTAGAGAATCTTGAAGCTATTTTAAAAGACTTAGTGATAAAGACCAAGGACGTGCTATGTGTGGGACGTACTCACGGAGTTCACGCTGAACCTATTACGTTTGGATTTAAGCTTGCAAACTTTCTACTTGAATTAAAAAGAAATAAAGAAAGACTTCAAAACGCAGCTAAAGAGGCAGCAGTAGGAAAAATTTCTGGTGCAGTGGGAACTTACGCTCATCTTAATCCGGATATAGAACGTCTAGCTCTTGAGGAACTTGGACTTAAACCTTTAGAGATATCTACTCAGATTATACCAAGAGATATCTTTGCAAATGTGTTTTCTGCATGGGCTTTGATTGGTGCATTTATAGAAAGGCTAGCCCTTGAGATCAGGCATCTTCAAAAAACTGAAGTTTTAGAAATGGAAGAACCCTTCTATGAGGGTCAAAAGGGGTCTTCTGCTATGCCTCACAAGAGGAATCCAATACTTTGCGAGAGGCTTGATGGGATGTCCAGAATCCTAAGGGGTAATCTAGTAGTAGCGCTTGAGAACACTGCCCTTTGGCATGAACGTGATATATCGCATTCTTCAGTTGAGAGGATGATTATACCAGAAAGCGCTATTTTAACGCACTATATGATTAAGACCATGAGTAGAATTTTAAGGGATTGTAGGATATATCCTGATAATATGATGGAAAACCTTAACTTTAGAGGCAAGCTTATATGTTCTCAGAGGCTTCTTTTGGAGCTTGTGAGAAAGGGAATGTTAAGAGAGAACGCTTATAAGATAGTCCAAACGCTTGCTATGAAGGCATTTAACGAAAAGATAAACTTTGAAGAGATCGTGAGAAAGGATCCTGAGATAAAATCATATTTAAGCGAAGAAGAGTTAAATGATGTGTTTGATTACAAATACTTTGTTCGTTATGTGGATGAAATAATTTCAAGAATATTGTAAAGGGAGATGATTTCGTGAAACTTTTGTATGAAGGGAAAGGGAAACAAGTCTTTTTGACAGACGATCCTGATTTGGTTGTTTTTCGTTTCAAAGACGAGGCAACAGCATTTGACGGAGTAAAAAAGGAATCCTTTGGCGGTAAAGGCGAAATGTGTGCCCAGATAACGGAGATCTTGATGTCTCTTCTTGAGAAAAATGGTGTTCAAACTCACTTTGTAAGGCGACTCTCCCCAAACGAGGTACTTGTAAAAAGGTGTTCAATGCTACCCATAGAATTTGTAGTTAGAAATTATTCAGCAGGATCCATTGCAAAAAATCTTGGTTTAAAAAAAGGCATAAAATTTCCTTTCCCTATCAAGGATATCTTTTATAAAAGCGATGAGCTTCACGATCCTATGTTAAATGACGATAGAGCTGTAGCCCTTGGTTTTGTAACCTTTGAAGAACTTAAAGTCTTATACACGAGCGCACTAAAGGTAAACGATGTACTTACTAACTTCTTATTAGAAAAGGGCATTATACTTGCTGATTTCAAGCTAGAATTTGGAAAGTTTAAGGATTCAATACTATTAGCGGACGAAATTACTCCAGATTCAATGAGACTTTGGGATAAGGATACCCTCGAGCCATTTGACAAAGATAGGTTTAGATTTGACCTTGGCGATTTGCTTGCTGGTTATAGGTTATTTTTGGAAAAGATAAGCACATAATAATTTTATGAATTATAGGCGGCTATATCTTCACTTAGCGCTATCCTTGTTGTTGAAAATTGATATGCTTTGAGGATGGGATAGATGATAATAAAAAGGGCTTCGTCTTTAGGCTTTTGTTATGGGGTTAGACTTGCCCATAAAAAGGTTATTGAGGCTTTAAATAAATATCAAAGGGTAAATACTCTTGGGCCTTTAATTCACAACGAACGTGAAGTAAAAAGGCTTGCTCAGCTAGGCGCTATTCCTATAAACTCTCTTGATGAGGTTAACGCTCCTGCAATAGTATTGAGAACTCACGGAGTAAGGCGCGATGTGCTTGAGAGCGCTAAGAAGCTTGCGATCAAGGAGGTCATAGATGCTACCTGTCCTCATGTGGCAAAAGCGCAAAATATTGCCAATAGGTTTTATCTTGATGGCTTTCGTGTGGTAATATTAGGAGAAATAGAGCATCCTGAGGTGCAGTCAATTTTAAGTTATGCGCCCAATGCAATTGTTGTAAGTGAAAATTTACAGAATTTTAATTTTGATAAAGGCATTGTAAAAAAGGTGGGGCTTTTGTCTCAAACTACACAGCCAATTGAAAAACTAAAGATCCTTGCTGCAAGATTGGTAGAGCTTTCACAGGAATTGGTGATAGCAAATACGGTTTGTTTTGCCACAAGGAAAAGACAGGAGGCAGCAAGAGAACTGGCAAAAGAGGTTGATGCTATCGTTGTAATAGGCGGGAAGGCTAGTTCGAACACAAAGAAACTGTATTTATCTCTTAGCTCTTACAACGTTGCGGTTTATCAGGTTGAAGGTGCTATGGATCTTCCTTTAGATTTACTCAAGTATGAAAGAATTGGCATTACTGCAGGGGCATCTACGCCTGAATGGATTATTGAAGAGGTAGAAAGTAGGTTAAAGAGTTTATGAAAAGGCTTCCTATTGTAGTTTTGACAGGCAGGGCAAATGTGGGGAAATCTACACTTTTTAATAGGTTGCTTAAACAAAGCTATTCTATGGTTTCATCAGTGCCTGGAACTACAAGGGATTTTCACGAAGGCATTTTTAGATATACTGATTCAACCGCAGTAACCTTAGTGGATTTACCAGGTGTCTTGGCTGGTGACTATCTCTCTGAACTTGCTTTTGAAAAGTCTAAAAAAATTATAGAGAAATCAGATTTAATAGTTTTGATAGTAGAAGCCAAAGGTTTGACCCATCTTGATGAGGAGATAGCCCTATACCTTAGAAAGTTTAATAAACCCATGATTCTTGCAGTAAACAAGTCTGAGGGTAAAACCGATTTAGCGGATTTTTATTCCCTCGGGATTGAAGACATTGTGCAAATAAGCGCTTATCACGGTTTAAATATATACCAGCTTGAAGATCTTATATTTAACAAGATTACAGGGCGCAAATTTGAAGAACCAAATCCTATTGTTTTTGGCATATTTGGCCTCCCAAATGTGGGGAAGTCCTCCTTAGCTAACGCAATATTGGGTGAAGAGAGATTTATTGTTTCTGATATTGCTGGTACGACAAGAGAGGTTGTGGCCAAACAATTTAGAAAGCTTGGGAAAAGCTGGCTTTTGCTTGACAGTGCAGGTATAAAGAGAAGGAAATCCTATGACAAGGAACTTGATGGGCTAAGCGTTTCAAGAAGCATATCAGCCTTAAATGCTCCAATGGGAGTACTTGTTGTAGACGCGAGCCGTATGGTTACTCGTCAGGATAAAAGGATAGCAAATCTAATGCTAGAAAGAACTGGTGCTTCAGTTATTTTTATTAACAAAAAGGATCTAGTTCCCAAATCTTCTGTTGCAATCGTCTACAACAACATAAAGGAGGATCTAAAGTTTATGGATTCTCCAGTTATTTTTGGTTCTGCCTTGACAGGGGAGAATGTTAATCTTGTTTTAGAAAATCTTAGAGAAATTTGGGAAAAGGCTATGAGATCTTATTCTAAAAAGGATATTTTAAAAGCAATAGGATATGCAGTTTCAAAAAGGCCTATTACTGTTGAGAACAAGTTTTTTGTAGTAAAGAATATAAGATTTGAATCAAAATTTCCTTTAATTGTTGGTATAAGATCAAATGTTAGACAAGATCTTGTTCCAAAGTCATATCTGAAATACCTTATAAATACCGTGAAAAAGGAGCTTGATATGAGTGGCATAAACCTAAAAATAGGATTGATAGATTAATATGTCTTTCCAAAATATTCTTGTCTATTTTTCCTTTCTTATAATTTCTTATATTGTAGGGAGCTTGCCATTTTCGCATTGGGTTGCCCTTTTTAAGGGATGCGATCTTAGAAAGATAGGAAGTGGTAATGTCGGCGCTACTAACGTATACCGAACGCTTGGCTTAAAATATGCCTTAATTGCTGGATTTCTTGACGCTATGAAGGGCTTTTTGCCTGTGTTTATTGCAAGATTTTTTCTGTTTGCAAACAGCGAATTATTTGCTGTTTTGGTAGGTTTTGTTGCAATGTTTGGACATATTAGCTCGCCATTTATGAAATTTAAAGGTGGTAAAGGCGTTGCTACTGGTGCAGGTGCCTTTTTGGGTCTTGACCCGGCAGCGCTGTCGGTAGGATTTATTGTATGGTTTATAACTCTAAAAAGAACACGGATAATGTCTCTTGCATCTATATTTGGTGCTTCAAGCATACTTATATATGAAATATTAATAGGCTCTATCTACATGAAGGTTGTCTCATTGTTGGCTTTTTTGATAATATTGTTTAGGCATAAGGATAATATCAGAAGATTATTAAGAAACGAGGAGCTAAGGCTAAAGTGATTGCTGTAATAGGTGCGGGAACATGGGGAACGTCTTTTTCTACCGTAATTTCAAGTAAAAGCGATGTGTTAATTTTTGCAAGAGATGAGGAAATTGCAAGAAGTATAAACAACCTTCATGAAAACGTAAAGTACCTGAAGGGTATAAGGTTACCATCAAATATTAAGGCAACTACAGATAAGGGGTTACTTTCCGAAATAAATGATATAGTATTTTCAGTGCCCGTTCAATCGGTAAGGCAGGTAATAAATGATTATAAGCCGTTTTTTAAGAAATCGGTTAGGATCTTGAACCTTGGTAAGGGTATAGAAATACACACACAAAAGAGGGTATCAGAGATATTTAAAGAACTCTTGCCTTCCTCGAGTTACTCGGTTTTGTCAGGTCCAAATTTCGCTAGAGAGGTAGCTCTAAAAGAATTTTGTGCAACTGTTGTGGCATCAGAACGTGAAAATGATGTTGAATATTGGCAAAAACTATTGATCTCTCAATACTTTAGAGTGTATACTACAAGTGATGTGGTGGGAGTTGAGATTTCGGGAGGATTGAAAAACGTGATCGCTATAGCTGCGGGAGTTGTTAAAGGTTTGAATTATGGTGATAATTCGAAGGCTGCACTTATTACGAGGGGATTAGCTGAGATTGCAAGATTGGGTTTGAAACTAGGGGCAAAGCAGGAAACCTTTTTTGGGCTCTCAGGGGTTGGAGATCTCTTATTAAGCTGCACTTCTTTACAAAGTAGAAATTTTAGTGCAGGCGTGCTTCTTGCCAAGGGGTACAGCTTGGAAGATATAAAGAAAAAATTAGGAAGCGTAATAGAGGGTTTGTATACCTCTGAAGCGGCTATAAAACTTTCCACAAAGCTGGGGGTAGATATGCCAATTACCAAGCAAGTTTGGGCAATTTTAAACCAGCAAAGTTCCATAAAGGATGCGATTGATTCTTTAACTTCTCGAAGGCCACTTAAAGAATTTTACTAACTTATTTGAAAGGAGGTGATTTTTTTTGAGAAAGACAGATCTTATTAATGCAGTTGCTGAAAAGTGCAAGGGCATGACTAAAAAGGATTGTACAGCCGTAGTAGAAGCCGTTTTTGATTCTATTAGAGATACCCTTAAGAAGGGTGAAAAGGTGCAGTTAATTGGTTTTGGTACCTTTGAAGTCAGGGAGAGAAAGGAGCGAAAGGGCAGGAATCCTAGAAGCAAGGAAGAAATAGTTATTCCTGCTATGAAAACTCCAGGCTTTAGGGCTGGTAAGGCTTTGAAAGAAGCAGTTCAGCCAAAAAAAGCTGAGAAAAAGCCTGTAAAAGGCGCAAAGAAAAAATAAATATTCACAAAAGGAAAAGGGGAGGGTGAACTTTCCTTTTCCTTTTTTCCTCCCGTTAATTTTATTGCACAAAACGCTTGGTTTTGTTATTATTCATAAATATGAATATCTTTAAAAGGAAAGATAGTAAAATTTGCTATAGATGTAATACACAAAATCCTCACGATGCGTTTTTCTGCAGGAATTGTGGTATGCCTCTGACAAGAGATGCGCTCTTTCAGGACTCTACCAAAAAAATGCATTTGAAAAGAAATTCTATGGCTATGCCATACCTTTTATTTTTGATAGTTGCTTTAATAATAGGCCTTGCAGTGGGTTTAGTTTCTTCTCTTAGCGTATTTAAAAAGTAATTCTAACGTCTTTCCCTTGATCAAGATTCTCAGCGCACTTATAGTAGTACTTAAGAATCAAAAGCAATGCAGCCTGAGCAAGATGCTCAGGGCTATAGCAATTTTATATCTATTTCTATATTTGCCTCAAAGGTTCTATTCCACGGTAGGGAGAACTTTACAGCTGTAATGTCAAATTTTATAGGGCTATACATCTTCAACTCTTCTGAAATTCCTGGAAAGTATTGAAAAAATATGTTTTTGGCTATATCTATACTCTCCTTTGTCATCTTAAAATTAGACTGATTATTTTCTAATAATATATTATTTATTTTAGGCCTTATTACGTTCTGATAGTAATAGTCATAAATTACTCTCTCTATTAGAAATCTAAAATTCTCTTTATAATTTTTGCCAGATATATAGCTTACTGCTTGCGATAGGACTGTTCCTGTGGTATTTGCTGCTGTGTTCCAGCCTGCATAGGCAATAAGCCTAAATATCAAGCCACTTGAGAGTAAAAGCTTAAACATCTTCTCGTCTGTCATATTTAAGTCTGACACGTCTGCAAATGCTACGTATTTTTTGCTATTGATAAGAGATCTAACTGCTTTGAAGGCTATCTCTTCATATCCAGATTTACCAAAGATTATCGTATAAAAAGTTGGATTTAAGTTTTCTAATATTAGCTGTAGGAGGTTTATCTGAGAGAGAAGGTTCTTCCCAAGTGGCACCGTTTCTAAAGGCATTACTTCTTCTTCTATCTCTTCCGGCACGAAAATAGTTTTTACGCTTATTGTCCCAGATTTGCCAAATCTTGTTACGAGAAGCATGCCTATTTCATCTGACCCCTGCACTATTTTGGTATTTTTTGTAGCAATCATGCTTAATCTCTTCTTTTCTTCGTATGCCACGCCCCTGTCAGCCGAGTCATCCTGTGCAAGCACCAATAGGTCGACCTTTTCAGAGTTTCTTATTAGCATTTTGTCTACAAAATAGTTTATCTTTCTTGACTTTATATAGTCCTCCAATAAGTCTGGCGGGACATATGTTAAAAGAAGCTCTCTTTCATAAAAATTTACAGGGTTTTTTATGTCTTCTTCAGAGAATTTCATTATCTCTTCGATCTTTGTGGCGTAGAAAAGCTCTTTGTCATCTAATACCGTAGGCATTAGCCTCATAAGAGATTTAAATAGATATACGCTGTCAAATATGCCTGAGCTCTTTAAATCAAGCAGTCTCTTTGTGTACCAAATAGCATCATCCTCTGACATCTGCGTCTCTCTGGAAGGCACAAGTCCGCCGAAGATCATCGAGTCAGCGCTAACTATAGCGCAATTTGCCCAATTTTCTACTAAAAATGCTAATATTTCCTGACTAGCTGCCTTTTTTCTCCTCTCTGAAAGGGTTTCTTCAGGTGGGATTAAAAGCTTTATGCCCAATATATCTGCCAACCTTTTGGGATATACCAGATTTGGCGGTCTGTTGTCCAAAGGTACATAACATGCATCTCTTGATGAAGCTATGCTAAAATCACTGAAGTATATATTATTTATCAGAGGTGAGATTATAAGCATTTTTAAGAAATCTCTTCGAGAAAGAGAGGATTTTGAAAGAATTCTTTTTATAACGCTTTCTTCTCTTGGCGATTGCATAATGACTCTACCTGTTTTTTTTGAGCTTGAAAAGATGTTTCCAAAAGTTCAATTTGACGTCCTGGTTGGTGAAAGGTCAAAGGAAATATTTTTGACCTTGCCGAATGTAGATGAAGTCTTTTTGTACACGTCTAAACATAGAGGCATAATGGGGAAGATTCCTTTAATAAAGAATATTTCAAAAAAAAGGTACGACCTTGTCATAGATCTCAGACACTCCATTCTGCCGATATTCGTGCGTTCTAAAAAAAAGATATTCACAACCTTTAAACCAAAAATCTCTGGGATTCACGCAACTGAAGAACACCTAAAAAATGTCTTTCACAAATGCGCGCAAAGCTTTGAATTTGATTATTCTGATAAGATTATAATTGATACTAAGACTATTATCAAGTTTAGCGATGTTTTCGACAGGATACAGGGCTCGGTTGGTATCGTTCCAGGCGCTACCTGGCAGCCTAAGGCGTATAGGGTTGAGGGTTTTATCAGTGTTGCAAAGAGGCTGAGAGATTTAGGTTTGAATTTAGTTTTACTCGGATCAAGCGATGAAATAGATCTTTGTGAACAGATCTCAAAAGAAGTGGAGTCACTCAATCTTTGTGGTAAAACGAATTTAATGGATTTGTTCTACATTATAAAAAACCTTTCAGTTCTTGTTACCAATGACTCAGGACCTATGCATATAGCTTCTCTTTTAGATATCCCTACAGTTGCCCTCTTTGGACCGTCTGATGAGAGAAGGTATAGGCCCTGGGGGAAAAAGTTCAGGGTATTGATGCACAAAGAAATCTGTAGAGAGTGCCTTTATCAGAGGTGCGATAAGGGTGGAAGTTGTATGGACCTAATAAAGCCTGATGAGATAGTCAAGGCTACAATAGATATTTTGAGAACATTAGAATAAAGTTAAAATAATGTTAATGTGAAGCTAAGCGCTTGACAGATTTTTTTAATATGTTATAAATAGAATAATCTTTTTTTAACTTTTTATTTGACAACTAAATATGATTTTGCTTCTCCCAAAGCTTTGAAGGGCGTTAGCCTTCAAAGAGCCAAATGCAGAAACTTGCAATCAGCAAAAAAAGGAGGTGTATTCC
>NZ_JBRCUV010000048.1:0-19316 GCF_053498235.1 Thermodesulfobium sp. | reverse complement strand
AATACTGATAGGCGCTTATATAGGACCTAAGACACAGAAGTATCTACCTATGAACTTTTTGTACATACTGTTTGGGGTCCTTGCAATATATGTAGGTCTTGGATATATATTAAAAGGATTTTTCTCAATAGCACTTCCTGGAGTATAAAGATTCGGCAGTTTTTTGTGTTATAATAGTCATAATGATAAAAAAAGGGGAGTGAAGAGAATGGCCCTTAACAAAATTGATTCTGGTTCGCTGTTAAACATTACACAAAATACAACATCTAATAAAAAAGCAAACATTTTTGAATCTATGGTAAATCAACAGGTGTCCAAACTAGCGCAGAATTCTAAAACCTTGACTACTTCTAACACTAGCTCAAACTTGCAATCTAAACCTTCTGCACAAAATAGTAATATTCAATCTAAATAACTTTCTGAGCCTTCCAGCAAGGGAGGGAGGAATCATCCCTCCCTTTTTATTTATGGAAAAAAATATTTAAGATAATTCAGAATATTCTTAATTAATTTTTGTTATAAAAAATATCTGATAGAATATTGGTATATTTTTACGAACTTTTTAAAAGAAGGAGGTGGAAATGATTTCTATTTTTTTCTGATATATAACTTAGACTTATAAAAAATTGGGGGTGAAATTCTTTGAAGTTAGGTGTTGTTTTGCCTGTTGTGCTGCTTTGTGTCTTGGCTTTATTGGTGCTTTCTTTTCTTATGAGTATTCCTAGTGCTATCTTACTTTTGGTTTTCGGATTCTGTTTGTGGGCTGTTGGGTATAGATATTATAGTGCATGGTTAGCCGCTAAGGTAATGTGCCTAGATGACGGCAGAGAAACTCCAGCATGTAAAATTAACGATGGAAGGGATTACGTTCCTACCAACAAGTATGTATTGTTTGGTCATCAATTCGCTGCTATTGCAGGCGCAGGTCCTTTAATTGGTCCAGTTCTTGCTGCGCAATGGGGTTTTATGCCTGGACTTCTATGGATAGTCTTGGGAGCGGTGATTGCTGGAGCTACACATGATTTCGTTGTTCTTGTACTATCAGTTAGACAGGGCGGGATGTCTATTGCTGAGATTGCGAGGAAAGAGATATCTACTTCTACTGGAAGGATAATGTCTCTTGCTATATTTCTTATAATGATACTAACTCTTGCAGGATTAAGCATAGCAGTAGTAAACGCACTTAAAGGTTCTCCGTGGGGAACTGTTACAGTAGGGTTAACAATTCCAATTGCTTTTTTGATGGGGTTTTGGATGTTTTACTTTAGACCTGGCAAAGTAGGAGAAGCCTCTTTGATCGGTGTTATATTGTTATTCGTAGCTACTTGGGTTGGAAGTATTGTGCCTGGTACTGAGTTTGCTAGATATTTCACATTTAGTGAACAAACAATGAAGATTTTACTTCCAACTTATGCCTTTTTTGCTTCAGTACTTCCTGTATGGATGCTTCTTTTGCCAAGAGACTATTTGTCTAGCTATATGAAAATAGGTGTAGCTATTGCAATTGCTATAGGTGTTTTAATTGCTCATCCGATGCTTCAAATGCCAGCATTTACCAAGTTTATAAGTGGCGGAGGACCTATTATTCCAGGTCCTTTATTTCCTTATTTGTTTATAACAATAGCTTGTGGCGCTATCTCTGGATTCCACTGTATGATTGGAACTGGTACTACTCCGAAGATGCTAAGCTGCGAAACTGATGCAAGATTTATCGGCTACGGTGCCATGATAATGGAAAGCTTTGTAGCAGCACTTGCGCTAATTGCTGCGTGTGTCTTGCCAGTGGGAGATTATTTTGCTATAAATACTGCGCCAGCTGTTTTTCAAAAACTTGGTATGCACACTGAACAAGTTGCCTATATTTCTCAGCTGGTGGGTGAAAATTTGGTTGGTAGACCTGGTGGAGCAGTTTCATTGGCAGCAGGTATCGCCTATGTATTTGATAACGTTCCATTTCTTACTGGTATGATGGGTTACTGGTATCATTTTGTAATTATGTTTGAGGCAATGTTTATATTATCAGCAGTTGATGCAGGAACAAGAGTTGGAAGATACCTTTTGCAGGAATTTTTGGGGATATTTGTCCCGAAATTCAAGGATATCCACTGGAATTTTGGAATTGTATTAACAGGATTTTTAGTTGCATTTTTCTGGGGGTATCTATTATATTCCGGAAACGTTTCTACGATATGGCCTATGTTCGGTGCATCCAACCAACTTTTGGCTTGTCTTGCTCTTTTGATCGCTACAACCGAAATTCTAAGGAGAACGAAAAAGATTTCGTATGCTCTCGTTACAATGATTCCTGGCGCTTTTATGGTAACCATCACATTTACTGCTGCGTGGATGAATTTTGCTAATATATTCTTGCCAATGGCTCAAAAAGGGAATGTAGCAGGAGGAATCAATGCCTTTTTGTCTATACTGCTTCTTGCTATGGGAATATGGGTTCTAATTGATTCGATAAGAGTATGGTTAAGAATTCTTTCTGGAGTGGATACTGTAAAGGTTACAAATAAATAATAACGGTTTGTAACAGATGAATGAAGTTTATTAAGTTAAATAAGCTTTTGTTTATAACATTATTCCTTTTGTGTTGCAAGACTGGTTATGCTTTTGCTTCTGATAAGGTACACGTGGTGCTTTTTTGGAGCCCCACGTGTCCTCATTGTCATGACGTAATAGAAAATATTCTTCCTCCTATTGAGGAGAAATTTAAGGATAAGTTATCAATAACATACATAATGCTTTATAAAGAGAGTCAAGCGGCTCCTTTTTATAAGCTTGCGTCAGAATATGGTATTGAAAGAAATGATGCAGGTGTCCCCTTCATGATTATTGGAAACAAGGTGTTAATTGGGACAGACCAGATAGAAAAAGAAATGCCTAGGTTGATCCAAGATGGAATAAAACAAGGTGGTATACCATTTCCTGAAAAGGTTCTTCATTCTGAATTTGCTAAATATGTAGACATCAAATCAACTGAAAATGGAAGTTTTGAGGGTAGACCTTATACAATTTTTACAGCTTTATTTTTATCAATAATAGCTTTGTATTCTATTTTGAGTTTTAAATTTAAAGCATTGATAAAGTTTATAACTTTTTTTGAAACTATTCGAAATTACCTGATCCCTATTTTTATTTTTATAGGCTTTTTAATATCTGTCTATTTATTTCACTTAGAGATAACTGATTCTTCTGGAGTATGTATATTATTTTCTGGCTGTAATGAGGTACAAAGAAGTTCTTTCTCTCATCTTTTTGGTATAATTCCTCTGGCTTTACTTGAAATGCTTCTTTTTGTTGGACTATTTGTTTTATGGTTATATTCTTATAGATTTAGGAATACTATGATATTTCAAATTAGTTCAAAAAAAATCCTCTTTTGGATTAATTTTTCAGCAGTTGTTGTAGCTATATATCTGACTATTCTTGAAATATTTGTGATAAAAGCTGCTTGTGTTTATTGCCTAATATCTTCTATAATATTAAGCTTGTTGTTAATCTTGTTCAATCCGGAACTTGGAAGTAACTAACACAACAATTAACTAAGTTATCGTTTATAATGAAAGGAGAATAGATTTTTGCTTTCTAATCAGAAAAAAAGAGAAACGTTTTCTTCTGGAATTGCTGTTTTTTTTGCTACACTTGGTTCTGCTGTAGGCTTGGGTAACATTTGGAAATTTCCCTATTTAACAGGCATATTTGGGGGCGGAGCATTTTTACTTGTTTATGTTCTTTGCGTGATATTTGTTGGAATTCCTGTAATGCTTGCTGAATTTTTTATTGGCAGGAGTACACGTTCAAATGTAATCGGAGCGTTTAAAAAGCTGGCTCCAGGAACGATGTGGAAGCATGTTGGTACCATGGGAGTTTTAGCTGCATATTTAATTATGTTTTTTTATAGCTGTGTAGCTGGTTGGGTATATTACTACCTATTTAAATCTTTAAGAGGAGATTTTGTTGGTATTACAACGGAGAGTGCAAAGACTCAATTTGCACAAACTGTAATAGGACCTTTGACGCCAATATTGTGGCAAGTAATAGTTATAGTAGTAGTTGGTGCAATTCTCATTATGGGTGTACAGAAAGGTATAGAAAGAGTTACAAAAACTTTGATGCCTCTTTTATTTTTATTGATCATAATTTGTGATATTCGAGCTCTAACACTGCCCAATGCCTTTGAAGGAGTTAGGTTTCTTTTTAATGTTGATTTTTCAAAACTGAGCGCTGTTGCCATACTAACGGCACTTGGACTTGCATTCTTTAAACTTTCTCTAGGTATGGGAACAATGGTTACTTATGGAAGTTATTTTACCAAAGAAAATAATCTTTTTAGAACAGCATTTTCAGTCGCATTTTCTGATACCCTTGTTTCTATCTTAGCTGGTCTTGCAATCTTCCCTGCTGTTTTTGCTTTTGGTATGAAACCGGGTGCTGGTCCTGGACTTTTGTTTATGACAATACCGCTTGTTTTTTCTAAGATGCCCTTTGGGAACCAACTCCTTGTGGCGTTTTTCTTCCTTTCATCAATAGCAGCTACCACTGCAATGTTATCTCTTGTAGAGGTATTGATTGCATATCACACTGAAGAGTTTAATATTTCAAGAAGAACAGCAAGTATTGTGAACTCTTTGATAATTATACTAATTGGTTCAACAGCCGCACTATCAGTAGATTCTGGTTCACTTTTAGGTTCTATAAAGTTTATGGGGAAAAGTTTTTTTGATTGGTATGATTATATCTCTTCCAACATACTCCTTCCAGTCGGTGGATTTTTCATTGCTATATTTGTAGGCTATGTTATGAAGCAGAAGGCAGTAATAGACGAACTTTCTAACAGTTCTCCTAAACTTATAGCTGTCACGAAGATATATTTGTTTGTTCTTAAAACTATAACGCCTGTGTTGCTTATAATAATATTTTTAAACTCAATAGGTGTTATAAATCTCAAATAGCTCTTATTATTCGCCCCATGCTTGTTTCTTTAATCCTTCTTCATCTATGATTTTAACTGTTTTGTTGTTTGATGAAATAATATTTAAATTTCGAAATTTGGTGAATATTCTTGAAAGGGTTTCAGGCGTGGTGCCAAAGTATTTTGATAGTTCTGTTCTAGTGAGCGGCAATTCTATTATTGAACTTTTTTGTATCTCTTTTTGGTACAAGAGATAAGAAGCAAGCCTGCCTGATACCTCTTTTAAGGATAGAGCCTCAATGAGTAATGTGAAGTTTCTAAGTCTAAATGATATTGCTGATAAAATATTTAAAGTAAGGTTTGGGTTATTTGCTATGATCCTCTTAAAACCCTCTCTGTCGATTGCAAGAAGAGAACACTTCTCTATGCATTGAGCGTTTGCAGGGTAATCGAGCCCTGCAAACATTGGTGCTTCTGCAATTATGTCTCCAGATGTCATTATGTGGAGTATTTGTTCTTTGCCTGATAAAGATATCTTGTAGATCTTTAATTTTCCGCTCAAAACAATGAAGAAGTTTAAGGCGACACTTCCTTCGTTAAAAAGTATTTCATCCTGGTTTAGTTCAACTTTACGAGAAATACTTAGAATCTTTTTTACATCCTCATCAGTTAAATCTTTAAAAAGGACACATGATTTAAGAATCTCTTCCATATCTGTTTTCTCCCCAGACAAGTTTCCTTTGATAATTAATTTTACATTAATTGCCAAAGGTTGATCTAAATCAATGTAAATTTGCATTTGAAAGTTTATTCTAATCTTAATCAAGAAATTTATAAAGGGAGAGTGATTCAATATGTTTTGTTATCAATGCGAACAGGCAGCAAAAGGAGTTGGATGTGAAGTTCAGGGTGTTTGTGGTAAAGATGAAACTACAAGCAGTATGCAGGATCTTTTGGTTTTTTCTTTAAAAAGCCTTTCTTCTGTAGTACAAAGTGCTAAGGAGTTGGGTATAGAAGTAGACAATACTCTTGGCCACTTTGTTTGTCAGGCACTTTTTTCTACGTTGACAAATGTTGACTTCGATCCAGAAAGATTAAAAGAGTGGATAAAATTAGTAGAAAATAAAAGAGACAATTTAAAAAAGGCTATAACCGGAAAACATAAAATTGAATTCTCTGATATTGCCAACTTTAAGTTTGCTGAAAGCGTTTCGGAATTAGAAGCTCAGGGGAAAAAATTTGGTCTAAAGGATGACCCAGAGACCGATCCAGATAAAAGAGCTCTTAAGCATACTATACTTTTTGGTTTAAAAGGTATGGCAGCCTATGCCGATCATGCTGCAATTTTAGGAGAGTCGAGCAAAGAGCTTTATGACTATATGTTTAGAGCTCTTTCAGATCTTACAAGGAATGATATTTCCCTGGAAGAATGGATAAACAAAACCCTGGAAGTCGGAAAGTATAACCTTTTGGCAATGGAGCTTCTCGATAGGGCAAATACAAAAACTTATGGCGATCCTGTACCGACCAGTGTTCCATTAGGACACAAAAAGGGAAAAGCAATTTTGGTTTCTGGGCATGATTTGAGAGATCTTGAAGAGATATTAAAACAAACTCAGGGAAAAGGCATTTATGTATATACCCATGGAGAAATGCTTCCTACTCATGGTTATCCTTTGTTAAAGGAAAAATATCCTCACTTTTATGGACACTTTGGAACCGCATGGCAAAATCAGATAAGAGAATTCCCTCAGTTTCCTGGTCCAATAGTGATGACTACGAACTGTATTCAAAGACCACAAAAAAGCTACTTTAATAGTATATTTACAAGTGGAGTAGTTGCATGGCCAGGTGTTAGACATATTAAAAACTATGATTTTTCGCCTGTTATTCAAAAGGCACTTGAGATGGAAGGGTTTAAAGAGGATCTGGATAAAGGTTCTGTATTGGTTGGTTTTGGCAGAAAAACCCTTCTTGGAGCAGCATCTAAAGTTCTTGATCTCGTAAAAGAGAAAAAGATACGACATTTCTTTCTTGTAGGAGGATGTGATGGAGCAAAACCAGGCAGGTCTTACTACACTGAATTTGTGGAAAAGGTTCCTGAGGATTGCGTTGTGCTAACGCTTGCTTGTGGTAAATTTAGATTTTTTGATAAAAAGTTAGGTGAAATTGAAGGCTTGCCAAGACTTCTTGATGTGGGGCAGTGCAATGATGCTTATTCAGCAATTGTGCTTGCAGATGCACTAGCAAAAGCACTTAACGTAGGAGTAAATGATTTGCCTTTATCTTTGATTCTTTCATGGTATGAGCAAAAGGCTGTAGCAATATTACTTAGTCTTTTGTATTTGGGAATTAAAAATATAAAGTTAGGGCCATCTTTGCCTGCTTTCATAACTCCAAATGTTCTTGATGTTTTAGTTAAGAACTTTAATATTTCTCCTATTAAAACTCCTGACGAAGATCTCAAGGAAATTTTAGGATAATAGGGTTTTATATAACAAAAGAGCCGTGAACAATCAACAGCTCACGGCTCTTTTTTAGAGCGGTTTCAGTACAAATAATAGTTGATTTTCTACTACACTTTCGTTAATATTTACACATATTTCTTTTATAATACAGTCAAAAGGAGCTAAGAGTGGAGTTTCCATTTTCATGGCTTCTAGGTTTGCTATTTCCTCACCCTTATGATATATGTCTCCTACTTTTATTGGATCCCTCTTTGGATTGCCAAGCCTCCACAAATTACCGTTAATAGGAGATCCAAGTTCATTTGTTCCTTTTGCAAATCTAATCTCCTTCTTTTTGGCTCTTGGAGTTTCAACCTTATAGACTCGGGTTTTATTGTTTACTTCCATAACAACATGTATAATTCCATCATGTTCTTTGCCTATGGAAACTAACTCAAGAGTATAAGGCTTTTCCGAAAAAGTAAATTCTACTTTATCTCCTGGGTTTTTTAAGCCATTTATAAAAACATTTGTTGGAAGTACTATTGGAGCATCTCCATATTGCTCTCTAAAATTGATCATATCAACGGCGTCCTTTGGATGCATTAAGTAAAGTATAAATTCTTCTTCTGAAGGTAATCTTGAAATCTTCTCCTTTAGTTCTTCTCTTGCTTTTTCCAAGTCTTCCTCTTCGATATGTTCAAGTGGTGAGGCATCGACTCTTGAAGCTATCTTTTCTTTCCACTCATCTGCAAAAGTGCTTTGATAGACCCAATCATCAGGCCAACCCACCGGAAGTTTTCCGTAAAGTCCAAGTAATAAGTTCTTAAAATCACCTGGCGCATTTTTAAAAAGATCCAACAACTCTTGTTTTTCGTTTTCATTCATTTCTTCAAATTTACACTTCTTTTCTTCTACGAATTTTTCAAGTAACCTTATAATATGAGTTACTCCTGCCTCACCCTTTTCTTTGGCATATCTGTTTATTATTCCGCTACAAGTAACCCACGTTATTTGTGATCCAGGAGTTACGTCAAAATATTTAACTATCCTATTGTAAAGGGACATTAATTTTAGAATATGTGGCATCAAGTGTAAAAAACCGCCCTTTTGAGCCTGTTCAAAGGAACTCGGGAATGCGCCGCCAGGCATCTTGTGTTTAGTTACGAAATAATCAAATCCTTTAAATGGCGATTCCGCCCATTCGTAGTGCCTTATCCAGTTTCTTACTGTCTGAATTGCTTCGTGAACTGCACGTATGTTTAGGTGCACGTTAATACCAGACTCCTTAAGATAAGAGTAAGTGCTCATAATTGGAGGTTGGCCATAAAATCTAACTAATGAATCTTCTTCTACATCAATTATCTTTGCACCAGCCTGAACTGCAGCGAGATATGCCGGAAGGGCAAGACCATCTGTAGTATGCCTATGATAGTGAATTACCAGTTCTGGATATTTTTGTTTTATACAATCAACTAAACTGTATATCCTTTTTGGACTACCGACTCCAGCCATATCTTTTATGCATAATATTATTTCATTTGTCCCAGAACAAAGCGATATAATTTCATCAACTGTTTTTAAATAATACTCGTTTGTAGCCCATTCTACTTCTGTAAATGAGATTGCTGGTTCGAAAAGTTTTCCTCTATTCATAACTACTTCTGCTACTGTTTTCATATTTCTTATATCATTTAAGAAAGAAAAGCACCTCCAAACGTCTATATCTACTTTGGAGACTACATATTCGATAACATTTTTAGGGTAAGGTCTGTAACCCCAAAGGTTTGTTTCTCTTACTAGAGTTTGAAGCAGTACATTTGGCATCAATTCTCTATATATCTCTATTTCCTCAAAAGGCGATTCTTTTCTGTTCATTACTCCAACATGCCACCTTGCGCCTCCATGACATTCTGAGCTAAATAGCCCCATTTGGTTATAATGCGGAGCAAGCGTTTTAAGATCGTATATTCTATGTCTATTTTTAAAGTCAGATTGTCCTGCATCTCTCATTCCGGTAGAAGTAAAGCAAACTCCATCAAATTCTCTAACCTTTTTAACAATTTCGGATGGACTCATTCCAGGTTTTACTAATGAATAATCCAACACACTATCACCTCACATCCATTTTTGCTGGCCAAGAGCACTTATCTCAGCAACATAACGCGCAATTTTGAGAACCTCATCCTCTGGATCCCGATCTTTAAAAGAAGATATCAATTCGTCCATATGCTCCTCTATAAATCTCGTTGAGAACTCACCAGAGATAAACTTTGGATGTCTTAATATGCTGAGAAGCAATGGGGCATTTGTTTTAACTCCTTCAACTCTAAGTCCTCTTGACAGAGCCCGATCCATTGTTCTTATTGCATCAGTCCTATCAGCGCCAGCGCTAATTAAGAGCATAAACATTGAGTCGTAAAAAGGAGGGATAGATGCTCCCTCATATGCTCCTGGAGAAATCCTTATACCTGGTCCATGCGGAACTTGAAGTCTGGTAATTCTACCGAAAGAGGGTGAGAAATTTTTAGGATCTTCTGCGTTTAATCTGCACTCTATCGACCATCTATTTTGATGTATGTCTGATTGATTAAAAGGTAGTTTTTTCCCTTCTGCTATATCCATCATTAGACTCACAATATCAAGTCCTGTTGATAGCTCTGTAATACCGTGCTCTACCTGGAGTCTTGTGTTTACTTCGAGAAAATAGAACTTTTTTGTGTTTGAATCGTATAAGAATTCTACTGTTCCAGCGGAGGTGTAACCGATTTCTCTCATAAATCTTACTGCAGTGAAACAGATCTCTTGTCTGAGGGTATCATCAAGACTGGGAGAAGGAGTCTCCTCAATTATTTTTTGGTTTCTCCTTTGAATAGTGCATTCCCTTTCAAATAAATGACAAATTGATCCATATTCATCGGCTATAATCTGAACTTCGATATGTCTACCCCTTTCTATATATTTTTCCACGAGAACCTTATCATCACCAAAAGATTTTAGCGCTTCGGACTTTACTTGAGTAAATGCGCCCTGAATATCGCTTGCCTTTTCTACCTTTAGCATGCCCTTGCCGCCTCCGCCGGCAGATGCCTTAACTAAAATAGGAAAAGACACTTCTTCTTCCTTCATCCAGTTAATAATTTCTTCATAACTTTTAGCGTTATCAATTCCAGGTATTACAGGAACATTTGCCCTTTTTGCCCATTTTTTTGCCTCTATCTTATCACCCATAGCTTTTATAACTTCTGGTCTTGGCCCAATCCATATAAGTCCTGAGTCTATAACTTTTTGAGCAAATATGTGATTTTCTGAAAGGAAACCCCATCCTGGGTGAATAGCATTACATCCGGTTTTAAAAGCGGCCTCTATTATTGCGTCCATATTTAGATATGACTTTATAGGAGGGGCCTCTCCAATGTGTACTGCAGAATCGGATGTGAGCACGTGGAGCCCAAGCCTATCAGGAGTACTGTAAACTGCCGTTGTGGGTATTTTTTTGTCACGGCACGTATGCATTACTCTTACAGCGCTAACTCCACGATTTGCAATGAGTACCTTTTTAATTTTTCTTTCCATTCCAACACATCCTTTTTGCTTTTTTTATTAGACTTTTTCATATCTTTCAAGTTCAAATTTTGCTCATATTTATGACTTTATAAGTAACGTAGAGAATTTTCTGTAAAAGTGAAATGATTATCAATAATGCAATATAAAAGGTCATCGTCCACTGATAGAATATAGTTAACACAAACCAAAACTATTGGAAGTGGACGATGACTAAATATAATATTACATTAAATAAAGAAATTTTGCACTACCTTTTTTAAGTAACGATAAAAGTATGAAAATGTTATTTAGAACAAAAAATAAATCAGATTCTTTAACTGCGAAATAGTATTGAACGATTAAATGAAAAATACACCGTAGAAAAAGAGTAAAACGTATATTTCAAAATATAGAATCAGCAACAGGGCAAATAGAAACTTTTAATAAAACAAGATGAATTATGATCTGCTGGTCATAAAAATTGGACGTGATCGACTTAATAGATTTTACTTCATATAAATATTATTTTGTTTTATAATTAATTAAGTTTATTTAACATGGGGTGAAAAAATTGATAGATCTTCTTAGAAAAATTCTTCGTCTTGAAGAAGACAGGATGAGTTACGTAGACCCGAGGTTCGCAATGGCTGCTGTCAGGACTTTTTTGGCATGGGTCAGGACAGCTTTTAATATGTTGGGCTTTGGCATTGCTCTTGATAAAGTTGATGTTTGGCTTCAAACACAGCCAGGCATTTCTTCATATATAAGGGGGACAGTAGGATCAATACATATAATAGTTATTTTGCTTCTTGTAATGGCGGTTTGTACGATACTTGCGGGCGCAATAGACTATGTACAAAATGTAAAGAAGATAAGAGCAGGATATTTTCAATGTTCTCCAGAGTACCATATAGGGTATATGTCTTTCGTCGTAGCTGTGCTATTGGTCTTAGTCTTATTTGTTCTTATTAGGGCATAGGTTTATAAAGGAGTTCAATAACTTGTTCTTAGAAACAAAAAAAGACACAAAAGGGGAAGATGCCAGAGAAAGTATGGCTGCTGTCAGGACACTTCTGTCATGGATTAGGACATCACTTGGATTGATGGCATTTAGCGTTCTCCTCGATAGATTCGATCTTTTCATTCACTATCTTGGTCCAACATTTGGAATTCCTGAAGAAAAGAGCCTGTATCTTTATTGGGTAGCGGTTGTCTTTGCGGGGCTCTCTTTTCTCACAGTTATTGTAGGCCTCATAGACTATATCGTGGTGAAAAGAAGAGTTGAATTGGGAGAGTATAGATCAAATGCTTTTATTTATATTTTCTACACACTTGTAGTAATCTTTGTTTTGGGTATTTTGGGATATAGTGTATTTATCCACCGTTAATCTATCAATCTAATCTTCAAAAACTTAATTGCCAAAACTGTAAAAATTACTACTGTTATAGATAATACTATTATGCTTATTATGTCTATTGGCTGGCTAAGATAAAGCTCTCTGGAAATTTTTACTGCATAATAGAGAGGGAAGAGGGCTTTTAATATATTTTTTATAAATACTGGCAATATATTAATTGGGAAATATGTTCCAGAAAACAATATCATTGGATTTATGTACACAAAGTAAAGATAATCAAAAAACATTATATTAGGCACTACTGAAGTAAAAAACATGCCAATTGATGCGAAAACCAGACCAAAAAGGGGTAGAGCCAAGATTATTATTAAAAAACATAAGTTTTTTATCAGACCAAAACAATATAAGATAAAAATTACAATAATTGCATACAACGTGCCTCTGACAGCTCCCCAAAGCATTTCTCCCAAAACCATATCTTTAACTGTAGCGTTTGTGGATAGCCATGCTGTGTATATGTTTTCATAATACATTCTTACGAAGGCATTGTAAGTTGTTTCAAAAAATGAGCCGTATAAAACGCTTACAAGGACCATTGCAGGCGCTATAAATTCAACGTAAGACAGGCCTTCAACGTTTGAAATAAATTTTCCTATACCAAAGCCAAAAGCTAAAAGAAAAAGCAACGGATCTATACCGCTTATCAGTGTACCCCAGGCTCGCTTTTTAAATGAAATAATATTTCTTTTGAATATTATTAAAAAAGGTATCAAATTCTTTCTCCAGTAATATATAAGAAAACGTCATCAAGAGTAGTTTCTCTTATTGTAGATGGCTCTATTCCCTTTAGCTTTAAATTCGAGAGCAAGAGTTCTTTGCTTGGCGTAAAGATAAAAGTTTTATTTTCATAGACATAACTTTTGTATCCAGCTATAGATACCTTTTCTTTAATCTCAAATGCAAAACTTTCAAGTACATTTTTTATGAGATCCTGTGGTTTTCCTTTTAAAATTAACTTCCCTCTATTTATGAAGATAATTTCATCTGCCATAAAATTGGCTTCTTCCATATAGTGAGTGGTAAAAATTGTTGATATATTTTGAAATTTTAAATCAATTATTATATCCCAAAATTGTCTTCTGATAGCTGGATCAAGTCCAATAGTTGGCTCATCAAGGATTAATAGTTTGGGATTAGTTAAAAGAGCCCTAATAAGCATTATCTTTCTTTTTGTACCACCAGATAGGTTTTTTATATCCTCATGTTTGTACTTATCTAGCCCGAATTTTTGCAATAGGTTTAGAGATCTCTCTTTGGCAATTTTAGTATTTAAACCGCAAAGTTCTGAGTGTATAATGAGGTTTTCAAGTACATTTATGTCTTGATCTAAATTGTTTTCTTGAGGAACTAAACCAATTTTATTTTTTATTTTTTCAAATTCATTTATGTCTTGTCCAAAGATATTAATTTTTCCTGAGTTAGCTTTGGCAAAGCCAGATATAATTTTTGTAAGTGTAGTTTTTCCTGAACCATTTGGACCAACGAGAGAGAGTATTTGACTCTCTTCCAAAGAAAAACTTACCCCATCAAGTGCTTTTATGTCTTTGTAATATTTTATCACTGATTCAACTTCAATAATACTCATTCTAGTTTGTATATTTCCTTACATTATGTTGTTTATACTATAAGCGTTTGCGTCATTAAAAGTGGTGCCGGGGGTGGGACTCGAACCCACACGGGGAATGCCCGACGGATTTTAAGTCCGTTGCGTCTGCCATTTCGCCACCCCGGCGTTTTTCTTGGAGGCGACGCCCAGATTCGAACTGGGGAATGAGGGCTTTGCAGGCCCTTGCCTTACCACTTGGCCACGTCGCCTTTATTTGGAGCGGGCGAAGGGGCTCGAACCCTCAACCCTCGGCTTGGGAAGCCGATGCTCTACCATTGAACTACGCCCGCTAATAAAAATTTTACGTATTTGAATTATATCAAATAATTTTACATTTGCAAATGTTATTCTGTATTTTCTTTGTTTGCACTGTTAAAATAAATTTCTAATATCTTTTCTCTTGTAACCATGCCTAAAAGCATGTTTTTATCTACAACTGGTAAAAAAGATATATCGTTTTTGTACATTAAATATAGGGCATCATAAAGACTGTCTTCTGGGGATACTGTTATAGCAGGAGAATTCATTATCTCAACAATTTTTTTATCCTTTCCCTGTTCACAATTGTTTAAGACATCCTGATTGCAAACAACGCCAACTAATGATTTATCTTTAGCCGAACAAACAGGTAATCCTGATATTTTATATTTTTTTAAATTTTCTTCAGCAACTTTTATGCTATCTTCCTCATTTACAATAGGGATATCTCTTATTAATATTTCCTTTATTTTTATCTTTCCGAGAATAGGCTTATAATAGTCAAATTTGTGTGCTGGAGATTCAGATGGCGATTTTACCTGACTTTTATATATAGTATTGTTCCCAACTATGACATATGATATGGCAACTGCAATCATTGCAGGAATTGTTAGCGCATATCCGCCTGTCATTTCACTAACCATAAACATTACAGCTAAGGGACATCTGGCTACGCCTGCAAATAGAGACATCATACCAATAACCATAAAAACTTCTGGGATATGTGAGACATGAAGAGGGGACAAGCAAATAATCTTCCACAAGGCTAATCCTACCATGCCGCCAATAAATAATCCAGGTGCAAAAACGCCACCACTTCCTCCTGATCCAATTGTTAGAGACGTTGCGATTATTTTTAGAAAAATTATAGCTATTACGATTTTTAATGGAATTGAGCCGTTCATTCCAATCTGGATCCAACCATAACCCATACTAAGAACTTGCGGATATAACATGCCGATTAGACCGACTAAGAGTCCTCCTACAGCAGGTTTGAAAATATTGGGAATCTTTATTTTTTTAAATAAAGCCGTTATGCCATAAAAAGTTTTTGTATATAGAATTCCGATAAAGCCGCATAATAAACCGAGGGCAGCAAAATATACAAGACTCTGAGGGGAAAAAGAGTAATTGGCTGGGAATTGGCCAAATATTGGAGTGTATCCTACATAGGAGGCAAAGATTACATATCCTATTAAAGACGCAACAAAAGATGGTATAAGCGCATCTATTTCGAATCCATCTAAATAAAGTATTTCAGTGCTCAGAAGTGCCCCGCCGAGTGGAGCTTTGAAAATCGAGCCTATTCCGGCTCCTATCCCAACTACCACTGCAAGGCGTCTATCTCTAACGCTTAAATTTAAGTTCTGTGCTACTATTGAACCTATTCCAGCTGCAATTTGAGCTGTAGGGCCCTCTCTTCCTGCACTCCCTCCACTTCCTATTGTTATTGCCGATGCAATAGCTTTTATAAGCGGAATTCGCTTTCTTATTATGCCTTTTTTGTTATGAAAGGAGTCTATTGCTGCATCTGTTCCATGTCCTTCTGCTTCTGGTGCGAATCTGTAAACCAAAAAACCACTTAAAAGACCACCAATTGTCGTAACCACTGGGATCATCCAATACCTTAAAATGGGGACAATCTTTGTAGCGCCTTCTCCTGCAGGAGAAGGCGGATAGCATCCTGCGCCGAGACCCAAAAATAAATATGTGCAAAATTGTATGGCGCTATAGAAAAGTATTGCGCCAAACCCCCCCGCAATCCCTATTGTGACACTTAAAAATCCCCATTTTTTAATGTATTGAATCTGTTCTTCGTTTATATCAATTAGTCTATTCAAAAGTATCTCCTAAAAATTATTCTAAATACCTTGCTATTAAGTTTTCTCTTTCTTTTTGGCCTTTATTTAAGATAGTTTCAACATCGCTTTTATCTATTTTTTCATATGATTGTATAAATGATTTTCCTATCCTCTTTATTTTTCTAATAAAGTATTCTTCATCACCTTCATCGAGCATTATTGATTTGAATTGTGGGCTTAGCACTTTTGTAATCTGGATTTCGCCGTTTTCATCATTTTTATAAGATAAAATTATCTCTTCTTTGAAAGGATTTTGCAAATCTTTAAAAAGATTTCCTTCAGTAGCGTGTAACAGGGCTTCATTGAAATCTACTTCGTGTTTTTTTTCAATGCTCTTGTGTTTAACGTTAAAATATGCCCTTTCATTTTCAAGATCGATTTCCATATCCACTATATATGGTTCATCTACCGAACCAATATTTAATTTCCATTCTTTATGTGCGACTCTGTCCTCTAAATTCCACCCATAGATTTTTAACCTTTCTATATTTGTCATGTTTTCACTCCTTAAAAAAATAACCCGAGAGGGATATCCCGGGTTATTTAAAGTTTTATAGAAATTAAATCTTAAACTTTTTCACCTCGTTTGATATCTTTTCTGTGTTTTCCATAAGATTATCAGAGATTTCTTCGAACTCTTTTACTATTTTATCATTTTCTTCTGTGGTAGAGGCGAGTTCTTGTGCTGAGGCAGATGATTCTTCTGAAATTGCTGCAAGGTTTTCTATTTCATTGGATATGTCTTTTGATGATGCAGCCATCTCTTGTGCTGAGGCGGTGTATTCTTCTGATAGGGCAGCAAGATTGCTAACGTTTACGTTTACCGTAGATAGGTTCTCTATTAACTTCTGACTTATTTTTTCTCTTTGTTCTAATAAGCTATTTATTTTGTCTATAGAAGCGAGTATTGCCTGGAACGTCTTTGATGTGGACTCAGAAGCCTCAAGCCCTGTGGTTACATCCTTTAGCGTGTCTTGCATAGAATTCATTGCATTTCTTGTTTCTCTATTTGTTTCTCCTATTATTAGAGCTATTTCATTTGCAGCCTTTTGAGATTCCTCTGCTAACTTTCTTACTTCATCTGCGACCACAGCAAAGCCTCTACCTGCATCTCCTGCCCTTGCAGCCTCTATTGCAGCATTTAGTGCCAAAAGGTTTGTCTGGTCTGAGATGTTGGATATTAGATCTACAATCTTTCCAATATCTTCAGATCTCCTACTAAGAGATTGGATCACCTCTGCTAATTTCTTAACAGATTCTAAGCTCTTGTGTGAGCTCTCGTTTGTTTTTGTCATGAGAAGATTTCCTTCTTGAGCTCTGTCCTTCATCAATGCAGAAAGGTCTGTTAGTTCTTTGTTACTCTTCTTTGTCTCTTCCATAATTGAGTTTATCTGATCTATCATCTGGGCAATTTGTTCTGTATTGTTTGCCTGTTCTTCTGCACCCCTTGCAATTGCCTGAGTAGTGCTTGAGAATGTGTTCACCTTGTTAGAAAGAGTCTGAGCAATCTTTGATATCTCCTCTGCTCCATTTGCTGTATTTGAAGCTGCCTGAGAAATCTCTCCTGAGGAGCGAGACAATATTGTAGCATTTTCTTTTACCCTTTGAGAGGCTTTTTGTAGGTCTGATACAAGGTCTTTTAGGCTCTGTATTACAGATTTTGTATTTTCTGCCATCTTCTTAGTACTATTTGCAAGAATACCTAATTCACCAAAATAGCCTGTATTTATATCAACGTTCAAGTCTCCTTCTGAAATCTTCTTATTTACTTCTACTATCTCTGAAAGAGGTTTCGTAATGCTTCTTGATATGAACTTGAATATTATGAATGATATTATTGAAATTATTAATATTGCTAAAAATATTATTATGAGAAGGCTGTAAAGTCCTGAATAGAAATCAGAAGATGTGACAGGAATCAATAATATCCAACCAGTAGATGGGACCCTATCCCATACCAATATCTTTTCTTGTCCGAGAAAACTATATGTTCCATATCCTGTAGGTTCACTTACTACTCTTTTGCCAAGCTCAGCAAGGGATGGCGTAATAGTAGCGCTCTCCTTTGTAATGTTTTCTTTTAAAACCATCTCTTTTTTTGGAGGCATTACTATATATAAACCCGTTTTGTCGAGCAAAACTCCATATCCTGATTTACCAAATTTTATTCTTGATACCAAGTCTTCTAAAGTACTGAGCCTTATATCTTCACCAATTAATCCTATAGGTTTGCCTGATGCATTTAAAATTGGAACTACAATACTAAAGATTTTGCTCTGGTCGAGTCTGTTTATATATATAGGCGTAATAAATACCTTTCCAGTAGACATAACCGCCTTAAAGTAAGGTCTATCTGAAACGTTTATGTTTGGAATGATTCCAGAATTTGCAACTACTTCACCTTTTTCATTTGCGTAAAAAGTGTCATTTGCTTCTGGAAAAGACCCAAAAGTAGTTTTTAAGAATTCAAAAACTTTATTTTTATCGCCACCTTGTAGGGATGGATCTTTAGCTAAATCTTTCAATGCTTCAATCTTGTTTTCTATAAAAGTATTAATGCCGTTGCTTGCAGTTTTTGCAGTTTCTTGCATTGCTGCAGTTGTCTGATCCTTTATGCTTTGCTTTATTACAAAATTTGAAACGAGCATTATGGATACGCCTAAAATTGCTATTATTATTACCATACTAAAAGAAAGCCTTGAGTTAATGGTGTTCCAAAAATTGAAACTCATGACTTGCTTTACGGTTTTCTCTTTTTCTGAATTCATTTTTTATTCTCCTTTTTTGGTTTTTGTGAATTAAAACAATCATTTAAAAAACAAAACTTAAAACGTGTAGATATATTATATTACAAATTTTTGTATTATTACAAATTTTGGTTACGTCCAATTTTTTCTGTAAATTTATCCAACTGATAGAATCAATTACATCCAATCCCATTTAAAAGATATAAATTTTAACTTGCGCAATGTCAATAAATGCTTTTCTTCTTCTCTTCTTTTAAGACCTGCCTATAGTAGTATATACACCTCACATTCTTCTTATGTATAGTTTAAAAACTGCCCTAATAAATTAATTTCTTAAATTAGTAAATTAAGTTATGCGATATTAAATTCTTCTTTTACAATAGGTTCTACTTTATTAGGTTCATATTTGCACCTCCATTGCCAATATTCATCCATATCAAAGTATTTATGACCAGTAGACCATAACTCATCTTGTTCTATTAAAAGTGCTCCTATTAGCCTTGTTGCCGATTCT
>NZ_JBRCUV010000047.1:0-19848 GCF_053498235.1 Thermodesulfobium sp. | reverse complement strand
TGGCAATGATAAGGATTTATATATAAAATCTTATGAAATTTCTCTTAAAGGCTCTAAAATTTATGTATCTGGCAAATTCGGGGACTTTAATTTATTTGCTCCAAATATATTTTTTCCTCAATTTGAACCACTTATGGCATCTTTAGTAGTTTCAAGGTTCTTAGGTTTAAGTTGGAATGAAATAAATGAAAATTTGCAGAGTTATTGCCCATTACAGGGCAGATTTTCGATCAAAAAATTAAAAGATCAAATTATTATTGATGATTCTTATAATGCCACCTGTAGATCGTTTTTAAGTGGTTTGGATACAATTAAATATTTAGGTTTTATTGATAAGAGAAAAATTTTCGTGCTTGGAGATATGCTAGAGGTTGGAGTTAAATCTCAGGCTTTACACAATAAGGTGGTAAAAAAGCTAGAAGAATTAGATCCATTTCTCGTATATTTTGTTGGAACTGAATTTGTAAAATCAATTGACAGTAGCTCTAAATTAAGATTTAAGAATATTGATATCGATGCCGTAAAAGAGGACTTGGTTAAAATATTGGCTCCAGGTGATGTTGTATATATTAAGGGGTCAAATTCTACGAAGACTTGGAAAATTCTTGAATTGTGGAGTTAATTTTTAAATGGAGGTTATTTTCGCTGTATGATTGAACTCTTTTTTAGCTTTTTCACAGGGTTTTTAGCCTTTTCTATATGGGAAAGACATTTTAAGCAGTTTTTTGGACAAAGGATAAGGGAGGAAGGTCCTGAGTCTCACAAAATAAAAACTGGTACTCCCACTGCTGCTGGTATAATTTTTATACTTACGGTTGCCTTATTTTTGCCTTTTCTTGATTCAAGGATGTTTACAATTTTTCTTATTTCATTGCCATTTTTTATAATTGGTTTTTTGGACGATTTCCTTTCTATAAAAAAGGGCAAGAACGAGGGGTTAAAACCTCGACAAAAGATGATTTTAATTGTAATATTTTCTTTTGTAGCGGTATTTTTTCTTGCCCTTATTCTTAATTCTCAAATTTTTATGCAATTCCAAATATCTCCTACAATACAGTTTTATGTTCCCGGCATACTTTTGTGGCCTTTTTTAATTTTTGTTATTAGTGGTGCTACCAATGCAGTAAATCTGACTGATGGACTTGACGGTCTTGCTGCATTATGTTCTCTGTCCATACTTTTGGGTTATTTGTTTTTTTCTTACGTTGATGGAGATGTAGCATTATCCTTAATGCTTTTTTCGTTTATTGGAGTTCTACTTGCTTTTTTATGGTTCAACGTAAATCCTGCAAAGATATTTATGGGCGATGCTGGTTCGATTGGTATTGGTGCATTTTTAGCAATACTTGCTATTTTTACAAATAGAATTGTCTTTTTTGTTATTTCTTCTTTGCCCTTTATAATTGAAACCCTTTCAGTAATTATTCAGGTAGCTTACTACAAAAGGACAAAACAGAGGATATTCAAAATGAGTCCACTTCATCACCACTTTGAATTATCTAATGTAAAGGAGACGCATATTTCTATGAGATTTTTTATTGTTTCCATTTTGCTTACACTTTTTGCTGTGAGTATACAAATATGTTGCTAAATTGGGATAGAATATTTGAAAGAATTGGGTTTCCAAAAAAGATCGTTATAGTGGGGTATGGAAAAAGTGGATTTAGTATTGCAAAACTTATAAGCAAAGAACTGGCAAGCGTTGAGATAATTGTAACTGATAAGGATTGTTTGAAGTTTCCTGAAATCAGTGAAATAAATTACCTTTTGGGTGAACACAATCCAAAGATATTAAAAGATGCTTCATGGATAATTAAAAGTCCTGGAGTTCCATTAAATTTAGATTTCTTTAAGTTAGCAAGAGAAAAAGATATTCCAGTGATTGGGGATCTGGATTTAACGTTTGGACTCTTGCCTCCCGATGTAAATACTATAGGTGTAACTGGTACCAACGGAAAGACTACGATTACTGAATGGATAGGATATGGCTTCAAAATAGCAAATATGCCGCATTATATTGCTGGAAATGTAGGAACACCTCTTTCTGAGATTATTTATAACATAACTCCTGGTTCGAACTTAGTACTGGAATTAAGTTCTTATCAGATTGAGAATTCAATTTTTTTAAAACCTAGAATAGCGATGATTACAAATTTAACCTTAGATCATACTGATAGATATATAACTTTTGAGGATTACATTAACGCTAAAATTCATTTGTTTAAAAATCAAGAAAGTGGTTATTCCATCTACAACAAAGATGATCAAAACATTGTTAAAAATCTTAGAGATTTGAATTTAAAAACAAAGTTATTGAGCGTTTCAAAGAAAGAAGATTTTTCGATTGCTGGCGTCATTAATAGCGACATTGTTGTTAAAGATAACCAAAATTTAGTTAAAATTACTGATTTATCTAATATTTCAATTAAGGGTGAACATAATATCGAAAATGCCTTATTCGTGGCTAGCTCTCTTTATCTTTCTTCTGTAAAGCCTGAATACATAGAAAAAACTTTGTCTACCTTTTCTGGTGTGGAGCATAGACAAGAAAAATTTTACATTTGCAATGGAATAATTTGGATAAACGATTCTAAATCGACAAATCCTGAATCAACAATTGTTGCTTTGAAAACATGGGGAGAAAGTAAAAATTTAATATTGATTTTGGGTGGGAGAGATAAAAAAACTCCTTTAGATGAGCTTGTGAATTTGGCAAGTAAAACTTGTAAAGCAGTAATTCTCTTTGGAGAAGCTAAAAGTCGGTTTTATGAGTTTTTCAAAGATATCCAAAATGTTTTTGTGCTAGATATGTTCGATGAAGTTATAGACAAAGCATTTGAATTAGCTCAGCCAAAGGATATAGTTTTATTTTCTCCTGCATGTGCTAGCTTTGATATGTTTTCAAATTTTGAAGAAAGAGGAAGGATTTTTAAGAAGAAGGTCATAGAAAGGTATAAAATCAATAAGGAAATGATAGTGTGAAAATGAAAACCAAAAAACTCTTATTACTTTTGACCTTTGTACTGAGCTTAATTGGTACGCTTTTTACTGCTAGTTCTACTGCTCAGTTAGGAATTCAACTTTATTCGGATCCTTTAAGTTTTTTTAAACATGCTATCCTTTACTTTACTATAGGATGGCTTATTTTTTTTTCTATAATTAGGTTACCGTCAAGTTTTATCAAAAGGTATATAGATTTTCTGTTTTATTTGAGCTTAATTCTTTTAGTATTTACTCTTCTTCCTTTTTTTTCTCATAAAATTAATGGAGCTAGAAGATGGATTAATTTAGGTTTTATATCGTTTCAAACTTCTGAATTTGTAAAGTTTACATTAGGTTTAAAAATTGCAAAATCTGCTTCATTTTTTTTGGCTTTAAAAAATAATATTTCAGGTTTTGTAATAAATATATCTTTGTATCTTATTCCAATTAGTATTTTGATAGCTATGCAACCTGACTACGGAACAATGGCTTTAATTGTTGTTACAGTTTTTTTGTTTTTGCTTTTTATGGGTATTAATTTTAGATTTTGGTTAAGTATAACTAGTTTTGGACTTATAATTCTTTTGGTTGGAGCGCTTCTTGCTCCCTATAGATTTCAACGTATAGCATCAAATCTAGATCCTTGGGCTCATATGCAAACTAGCGGTTATCAAGTTGTTCAAGCGTTATATGGGATTGGTGATGGTGGTTTTTTTGGACAAGGGCTTGGTAGCGGAAAGCAAAAGTTAGGTTATCTTCCAGAGGCGCACACTGATTTTGTATATTCGGTTTTTTCAGAGGAAGTGGGTATGGTAGGTTCCGCTGCATTTTTGTTTGCCTTTTTAAACCTTGTTATTTTACTTTATAAAATGGCAAAGAAGGTTACAGATCCGTTTGACAAATCGTTTATTTTTTGGACCGCTACTATACTTGGTTTGCAATGTTTTTTAAACGTTTTTATGGTATTGAACATTATCCCAGTAGTGGGTGTACCTCTGCCATTTCTTAGTTACGGTGGAACTTCTGAGATAGTAAATCTTGTAATGATCGCATTATGCTATAGATTTTATTCTGATTTACCAAAAGGTTTGCAATGAGAATTTTAATTGTAACATCTGGCACTGGTGGGCACTTTTATCCTGCACTTTGTGTAGCAGAGAGAATAAAAAAGATACATCCTGATTCAAAGGTGTTTTTTTGGTCTCAAGGCCCTCTTCTTAGAAATACTGAAATAGAAGGGGTTGTAAAAAAGGATATACCTTCGTATCCATTTGTGGGGATGTCAAAAACTGTTCAATTTTTTGCAATTATAAAGACCTTTTTTCTATCTTTAAAATTTATTCCAGAAATTCTAAGACTAAATCCAGATTGCCTAATTGCATTTGGAGGTCACACAAGCGTTGCACCGTGTATGTCAGCTTATATGTTGGGCATAACTATATTGTCTCATGAGCAAAACTTTAGAGCAGGATTAACAAATTACTTAATTTCTCGTTTCGCTAAGTTTATAATGACCTCTTTCCCAGAAGCAGATCCAAGATTACCAGTTAATAAAGTTGTTTTTACTGGATTACCAATTAGAGACGATATTGGAAAAGTTAGTGTTGAAGAGGCAGAAAGAATTTTGGGATTTAAGAAATCAGAAAGAACTATATTATGTTTTGGCGGGAGTCAAGGTGCCCAAGCGATAAATGAAACAATATGGTCTCTATTGCCCAATCTTGACGAAAGATACTTATTAATACATATTACAGGAGAACAAACTGTTCCAAGATTAAAAGAAATAAAGTGCAGGTATATAAATTTTAAATACTTTAAAGAGATGTCTTTGTTGTACGCCTTAGCAGATTTGATTATTTCAAGAAGTGGCGCCTCTACTGTCTTTGAAATTATAAAAACAGGTAAAAGTGCAATTCTAATTCCTTATCCTGGCGCAATGTCTCATCAGAAATATAATGCTCTTTATCTTGAAAAACTAGGCCTTGGGAGAGTTGTATTTCAAAATACACTTTCTGAAAACTTACTATATAATATGATTAAAGAAATGTTTGATTTGAATTATAAAAATATTAATTTTAATCGTGATGAACTTTTAAGGCTTCAAAAGATTGATGCAACAAAAAATATTATTGATCTTGTTGAGAAAATTATAGAAAGGAAGATGATAAATTCTTTATGGAAAACATTGCGAAAAATTTGAAAAAGGTGTTTTTTATTGGAATTGGTGGGACGGGGATGAGTGCCTTAGCCTTATTTCTTCTTGAAGATGGAAAAGTTATTTCTGGATCTGATAAAAAAGAATCAAGGTCCCTTTTAAAACTGAAACAAAAGGGTGTGGACATATATATTGGTCATGATCCTGCCAACATAGCTGATGATGTTGACGTTGTTGTATATTCGGGAGCAATACCACCTGACAACTGTGAGCTTGTAAGCGCGAAGAAAAGGAATATTCCAGTGCTTTCAAGAGCCCAAATGTTATCAAAGATAATTGAGCAAAAATTCTCAGTTGCTGTAGCTGGAACTCATGGAAAAACAACTACAACTTCAATGATTAGTAAGATGCTTAATGATGCCGGACTTGATCCCTCTTTTCTAATCGGAGGAGAACTAAACGATTATGGTGCGAATGCAAGACATGGAAGTGGCCCTTATATAGTTATTGAGGCTGACGAAAGCGATGGTTCATTCTTAAATTACAATCCTAATATTGCTGTAATAACGAATATTGATTTTGACCATCCAAGTTTTTTTAAGGATTTAAAGATGGTTGAAGAATATTTTGAAAAATTTATGCGAGGGATAAGTAAAGATGGCAAATTAATAGTTTGCGGCGATCATATCATTAACAGAAAAGTTGCAGACAAGATAACAGATAAAGAGATAATCTTTTATGGATTTGGTAATGACAATCAAGTGCAATGTAAAAATGTAATACTAAGTGGTTTTGGCAGCTGTTATGACTTGTATATCTATGGTAAAAAAATAAGAGAAGTAACCTTAAATGTTCCTGGGATGCATAATGTGTTAAATTCTCTTGCAGCCTTTAGCGTTGCTAAAATAATTGGTCTTGATTTTGTCTCAGCGTGTGATTCTATAGCATCCTTTTCTGGTGTTAGAAGAAGATTCGAACTAAAATGCAAAGATCCATATATCATAGATGACTATGCCCATCACCCTGAGGAAATAAAAGCGGTTTTAAATACAGCTAGAAATATTTTTAAAAATAAAAATTTGGTTCTTATATTTCAACCGCATAGGTTTTCAAGAACTAAAAAATTTTTAAGTAGTTTTTGCAATGTATTAACACAAACAGATGTTTTAGTGCTTTTTGACATTTATCCTGCAGGTGAAAAAGTTTTGGATCCTCATTTGGGAAATAAATTGTTTGAGGAATGTAAAAGGAGAATGAAAGATAACGTCTTTTTTGTTTCTAAAGAATCAATCTACGAGCTTATTCAAGAAATACATAACGAAAGCAATATATATTTATTTATGGGTGCTGGTGATATTACAAAGATTTGTGATAAAGTAGTATCTATTTTTTTGGAAATTAAAAAGGATCAAAGTAAGCAAGTAAATGATTCGAATACTTCGGAATTTTCAACTTAAAAATCTTACAACTTTTGGAACTGGTGGGATAGGCAGGAAAGTCTACCTTCTTAAGAGTTGTGACTTGAATAAAGTCTTAAATGATGTTGATGATTTTGTGATACTAGGTAATGGTTCAAATATAATTTTTTCTGATGATTATTTTGATAAAAATATTTTGTGGGTTGTCCCTTTAAGTTCATATGAAGGTATTAGAATTATTTCTGATTTTTTAGAAGTTGATGCAAATGTATCTGTAAGTGCTTTATCATGGTGGTGCGTAAAAAATGGTATAAGTGGCTTTGAGTTTGCAGCAGGGGTTCCAGGAAGAATTGGAGCAAGTATAGTTGGTAATGCAGGTTGTTTTGGTTCAGATTTTTCAAAAAATTTAATAAAGGTTTTGGTGTTTGATAGTGCTAGCAAAAGTTTTTATGAAATAAACGCAAATGAGATACAATTTTCTTATAGAAAAAGTTCAATAAAAAACAAAGTTGTGTTGAAAGCTTATTTTAAAATAAACTTCGATAAACCCGATAATATTTTTATTAGAACATTAGACCTTTTAAGCAAAAAGAAAAAGTCTCAACCATTGGGCATTAGGACCTTTGGGAGCATTTTTAAGAATCCACCTGGTAATTGGGCTGGCAAATTACTTGATAGTTTAGGTTTTAAAGGCTATAGGATAGGTGGTATAAGGGTTTCTTATAAACATGCAAATTTTTTGGAAAATATTGGAGGGTCGAGCTCAGAGGCTGTAAGGTTAATAAAGTTAATGCAAAATATGGTCTTAGAAAACTTTAATATATTATTGGAACCAGAAGTTAGATTTTTAGGAAGATTTGAAGAATTACCAATTCTGTCAGGAGATGTTTCGTGAAAATTTTAATTTTATGTGGTGGAACTTCATCAGAAAAAGAAGTTTCTATATGGTCTGCAGAAAATGTATACCAGTCATTGGTTAATACTGAATATCAAGTTGAGATGGTGGACATAGCTAGGCTAACACCTTATGAACTGTGTCAGAAGATCCTGTGCAATAATTTTGATGTTGTTTTTCCAGTTTTACACGGAAAACCAGGAGAAGATGGTTCTATACAGGGTTTTTTAGATACTATAGGAGTAAAATATATTGGTTCCGGAGTTTTTTCTTGTGCTATAACAATGGATAAATACAGGTTTAAGTTAGTTTGTAAATCTTTAGGTTTTCCGCAACCTGATTTCGTTGCAATTAGATCTAAAGATGATGTTGATTTAGTTTTTGACTTTCTGAAATTAAAAGGATTTCCTTTGGTAGTAAAACCAAATTCACAAGGGTCAAGTGTAGGGGTATCTATTGTAGGAAGTAAAGATGAACTGGAAAGCGCTTTAGAAAGTGCTTTTAATTATGATCCAATTGTTTTAGTAGAAGAGTTTATACGTGGTAAAGAAATCACCTGCGGCATTATAGGAAATAGGGAACCAATTGCTCTTCCTCTTGTTGAAATACTGCCTAAAACAAAATTTTTTGATTATGAGTCAAAGTATAACCCCCTTTTATGCGATGAGATTGTCCCGGCCAGATTGAAAGAAAGCTTAAAAAATAGACTACAAGAACTTGCAATAAGTTCATATAAGGCTTTTGATTGCAGATCCTTCGGTAGAGTTGATATGTTTGTTGATAGTTATGAAAATATTTATCTTTCTGAAATAAATACTATTCCAGGTTTAACTGCTAATAGTCTTTTTACCAAGGAGGTTAAGGCAGCTGGATACACGTTCCCAGAAATCGTTAAACTTCTTGTCAAACAGGCATTGGAAGACTAACATTCTAATTTCCATAATACTTGTTTGTGTTCTGCTTTATCTTTTTTGGTTTTTCTTTTCGATAAATAGTTTCACTTCGTTAAAGGTTGAGGGTATACCAGATTATATAAGAGACAGAAGTTTTTATTTTTTACACAAAGAAAGATATAATATTTTAGGATATAAAGTTTTTCTTAGTAATTTAAAAAATCAATTTGATAACAGTGATTTTTATAAAATTAAGTCAATAAACCATACTAATTTAGGAAAGGTTGATGTAGTTTTCTATATTCCAGATTATCTAGTAAAAGCAACTTCAGATAATAATTTTTATGATTTGGAAGGAAACGTTGTTGCAAACGTTGATTTGAATGATAAAAAAATTATACATGTGAATAAAGTAATCAATAGTAAAGATTTTTTTAATAAGTTGCAAGGTGTTGTTTTTTATTCATTAAAGTATGGTTTTGTTCCAAGTTTTATTTTTTTTTATGATGATATTATAAAATTTAAAGATAGAAGCACGAGTATCTTCGAGTTCAACAATGATGAAAATTTTGATGAAAAATTTAAAGAAATTTTTGATTTTTTACAAAGGTTTAATAATAAAAAATGGCCTAAGGAGATAATTTTGTTAGATGAAAGAAGGCTTGTTATCAAGAAATGAGTAACGCTAATAAAACTCATTATTTTCAAGAAAAGGTTATTCATAGTATTCATCCGCCAAAAAGGTGGGAATTAATTTTAGGTATTATAGCCTTTACTTTAGGTTTTTTTATTGTAGTTCAATATAGAACTCAAAAGGACTTGTTTCATTTAATTCCTACAAGACAGGCAGAGGAGATGGCAAGTCTCTTGAAAGAGGCTGAAAACAAGAGACTTGATCTTGAAAGAGAACTTTTTGTTTCTAGACAAAAAATAATTGATCTTCAAAACAAACTTGAACAGGAAAAAAATAAAAATATTTCGATTGGTGAGGAAAGCAAAAAGATAGCACTTTTGGCAGGTTCTACTCCCGTTAAGGGGCCAGGGGTAATTGTTACAGTTAAGGATGCAAAAAATGGACAAGAAGGCAATGCCTCATTAGTTCATGATGAGGATCTTTTGAGAGTTGTAAATGAGCTAAGAGCTGGTGGAGCAGAAGCTATAGGCATCAACGATCAAAGACTTGTTGCAATTTCAGAAATAAGATGTGCTGGACCAGTTATACTGGTAAATGGAGTAAGACTTGCGCCCCCATTTGTAATAAAAGCAATAGGCTCTCCAGAAATGCTTTACAACTCTTTAACAATGAGTGGCGGTATTGTTGATTATTTGAGACTTTTAGGGATTAGGATTTCTGTTGAAAAGTCAGATTCTATATATATTCCAGCTTTTAGTGCGAATATCCAAATAAATTATGCAACTTTAATTAATAAAGGAGAATAAGGTATGTGGTTTATATTGTTATGTTTTGTGCTTGGAATGATTGCAGCATATTTTTTCCCTATCGAGATGCCTTTTGTTTATTCTAAATACATGGCAGTTGTTATTCTTGCTTTTGCTGACTCATTTTTCGGTGCATTCAAAAGTGGTTTGGAGGGAAAGTTTAGTGGGTGGCAAGCTATAACGGGTTTTTTTGGCAATGCAATTGTTGCAGCTGGTTTAACCTATGCAGGTGATTTGTTGGGCATTGATTTGTACATTGCAGCTGTAATACTGTTTGGTATAAGAATTTTTAATAATATAACCTCTATTAGACATCTCTTATTCATTCCGCCTTCATCTAAGTATGAATGATGTAAAGGAAAACAATATACTGGCCATTGACCTTGGTAGCAATTCTATAAGAATTGCTATTGGGAAAGATCTTTTGTCGGGCAAGTCAATTACTCAATTTTTATCATTGCCATCATATGGTATTAAAAATGGTACTATTTATGACTTTGAGCAAGTAAGAGCGATTTTAAATGCAGGATTGAAATCAATTTATCAAAAAGAGGGATCTAATTTTAAAGAAAGATGTATATTGAATCTTTCAGGAAAGGTTTACTTCTCGAAGAATATAAAAGTTGAACAAAAGTTTTCTAAAGAAACTCAGATTAGAACAAAGACTATAAATGACTTGTTTTTAAGTATACCTGAAGAAGACGATTATATTCCTGTACATATTTGCAAAAAATCTTTCTTGGTTGACAACTCTTTTGAGACTTTAAATCCTTCTGGGATGTTTTGTAAATCGTTACAAGCAAATTTTCATGTTATTTACATGCTCACAACTTATTATAAAACACTTAAAGAATTGTTTAATTCTTTATATTTGGATTTAGTAGATATTTTACCTAGTTCTATTGCAAGCGCAAATGCAATTTTAAAGGAAAATGATTTTCAAATTTCTAAATTTCTTGTAGTTGATATTGGAGCTTTAACTACTGATTTTGTTTTATACTCTTCAGGGACTCCAGAATTTACTTCATCAGTTATATTAGGATCAGAAAATATTACAAGGGATATATCATTTGGACTTAAAATAAAACGAGATGAAGCAGAAAAATTAAAGATTGACTTTTCTGAATCAAACGATGAAGATGATTTTAGAAAGTTTTTAAAGAATATTATTTATTCTAGATCAGAAGATATTGTTTTATATATTTATGATAAACTAAAAGGTATTTCTGACAATATGCTTCCTTTGAGAATATATCTTACAGGTCAAGGAGTTAAACTCATTGTATTTAAGAAATTATTTGAAGAAATTTTTGATTGTCCAGTTGAAATTAGAAGACCTCTTCCTCTCTATATGAATGAGAAGAGAGATTATGAGCATTCGACTGTTTTGGGTTTGATTTATTATGCTTTAAATAATACAATATTGTCTAATAATTATGATGATAAGAATATAATAAGAAAGTTATGTAAAGTTATTTTCAAAAGAGGAAGCTAAATGGGAGGTTTATTATATGTATGATGAAAAGATAGGTCCCTCTATTAAGGTTTTGGGAATAGGAGGAGCAGGTGGGAATGCTATAAACAGGATGATTGAGGCAGGTCTTTCTTCTGTTGAGTTTTGGGCAATTAATACTGATGTTCAGGCTCTTAGCCTATCTAGGGCTGATCAAAAATTACAAATAGGTCCTAAAGCCACAAAGGGTTTGGGTGCAGGGGCCAATCCAGATCTTGGAAGAGAGGCTGCTGAAGAGAGTGAAGATGATTTAAGAAGTATTTTAGAAGGTGCTGATATGGCCTTTATAACGGCAGGTTTAGGTGGTGGCACTGGCACTGGTGCTGCACCATATATAGCTAGTATTGCAAAAGAATTAGGAATTTTAACGGTAGCTGTTCTTACTTTTCCATTTAAGTTTGAGGGACCAAAAAGAAAGAAAAATGCAGACCAAGGTCTAGAAGAGCTTAAAAAAATCGTTGATTCATATATTGTAATTGATAATCAAAGACTACTAACTTTTGCAGATTCAAAGCTTTCTTTTTTAGAAGCTTTTAGGTTAGCGGATGATGTATTAAGACAGGGTGTACAGGGAATTTCCGATCTTGTAACTGTTCCAGGCATTATAAATCTAGACTTTGCTGATTTAAAGTCAGTTCTTACCAATAGTGGAAATACTATTATGGGTGTTGGGTATGGTCAAGATGAGATGAGGGCTATTGATGCTGTAAGAAGCGCTGTAGATTCACCTCTTCTAACAATACCTGTAAAAGGAGCAACAAATATTATCATGAACGTGACTGGTGGATATGATTTAACACTTCTTGAAATAAACGAGGCCGCAGATGAACTTAGTTCCTTAACTTCTGAGAATGCTAACCTGTTATTTGGAGCGGTAATCAACCCAGAAATGGAAAATTCTATAAGAATTACTATTATTGCAACTGGTTTTTCTGACACGGTGAGCGATATACCTTTAAAGAAAAAAGTAGATTCAAGTTTTCCGTCTTCTTCAAAAAAGCGTTTATTTGATGACACGGTTAATTTTGGATTTGACGATCTACCAAGCTTTTTAAGAAAAGAATTTGAAAAAGAAGAATAATAATTTCCCTTAATTTTATTTTAATTTGGTCTGAATATAATTAAGTATGTTTAAAAACCTTTGTATACTAATCTTTTTGTTTCTTTTTTTAAGCGTTATCTTGTGTGAAAATTCACTTGCAGATAACCTTAATTATATTAAGTTAACCCCTGAAGGGAGTGTACTTTCATTTGGTTCTTCTGTAGAAAAAGGGATAAATTTTTTCCCTTTTAATCCTGCTTCTATAGCTTCTAGTAGAGGGTTGCAGTTATTAATGACACATTCTCTTCGACATTTTCCAGGGCGAATAAAGAATCTTGATCAACTTGATGCTGATGTCTATGGATTTAGTTTTCCCTTTGAAGCTGGTAAAACTAATTTTGGCTATCTTTGGATGACACCCCATGAAACTGGCTTTGATTGGTGCACACAAAATTCTTCAGATGAGAATGGTAAAATACCAAGAAGAACTCTTAAAGGTGGACTTTTTGAAATAGGGATTGCTCATAGAAATGACATATCAAATGTAGGTTTTTCATTGGCAAAGGGAGATTTTTGGTTGAAGGATGACAGAACTGGTAAAACTATATATATTCATAAATTTTTAATGTTGCAACCTGGATATATGTGGGAAAGTTCTACCGATAGGTTTAAATACGGCGTTACTCCCTCCTTCGCAACGGAAACGCTTAAAGACGATTCTGGCACACATACCAAAAAAACTCTTAACTTACAATTTTCATGGGGATATAGGCTTGATAGCAGAAGTGATGCTATAATTTCGTCTGATGTATCTATATCCTTAAATGATGGAAAATTGAAAATTAGTGTAAAACCCATTACTGGAGTAGGTTATAGGACTTTTGCGCTTAGCAAAAAAAATTTGCTTTTAGAAGTAGGATATCATGATGGTGCAATTCATTATGATGCTGGAATTAAAACGGGTTCTATGATATTAGATTATGCTACTTTAAAAAATTCATTGGGTATGATAACTGGCCAGAATGTGCAATTATTTAAGGATGTACATCTGGCATCTATAACTTTTAAATTTTAACTTTATTTTATTGTGAGGACTACGATATGGATAAAAATTTTGACAGTTTGAATAGTGAAATACCAAAGAGAACTTTGAGAAAACGAAGGAATTCCTCGAGACAAAGGATTATGATATTACTTGGGATATTATTCATCTTATCAGGTCTTTTGGGTTTTGTTTTCGGAATGTTTACACCTACAAAAAATATTGGAGATATTCTTAGTCCTAACTTTATGGCACAGCCTGCAAAAGGCCAACTTAATTTGGTTTTGTTTGGTATAGACGATGTAGACGAAACTCATAGAACTGATACTATTCTTTGGTTAAATGTTAATACAAACGATAAAACTATAACTTTGATGTCAGTACCTAGAGATACTCTTGTACCAATTCCTGAACATGGTTATGATAAGATCAATGCGGCTTATGCTTACGGTGGAACACAGTTGGCTATAGAGACGCTTACAAATTTTATTGGAATTAAGCCTGATAAATACGTTGTTTTAGGGTATAAGGGTTTTGAAAAGATTATTGACGCTATCGGAGGAGTAGACATTAACGTTGATAAGAGAATGTATTATGTTGATCACTACGCTAATTTTACGATCGATCTTAAACCCGGAATGCAGCATTTGAATGGACTCCAATCTTTAGAATACGTTAGGTTCAGACACGATGCCCTAGGAGATTTTGGAAGAATGAGAAGGCAGCAAGAATTTCTTCTTGCAGTAAAAAATCAGCTTTTTTCAAGTCCAGCAATGATAGCAAAAATACCTGATATTATAAAAGTTGTTTTAGATAACGTGCAAACTGATATGTCCTTTAATGATGCTTTAAGTTGGGCTCTTGCAGTAAAGGATATAGTGAATCAACCAAATTTTCAAATTAAAAGAGTTTTTCTAGATGAGGGTATGGTACCTAAGTATGCTTATGGGGTTGATTACTTATGGCCTACTCAGAAGGTTATTTCGATTATAAAAAGTAACTTTCCAGATGCGACTCCAAATGTTCCCCTTACGTTTCCTTTTCCAGAAGATAACGCTGGCTATAACAGTGTAAATACCGTTATTCAAAAGCCGTCTCAAAATCAAACTGCACCTGAATCTAAGAATAAGACTCCTATAAAGCCTGAAAATAAGACAAATTCAAACAATGCGAATAATAAAGCTAACGAAACTCAAACAACACCGCCAGCGAAGGGTAATACCTTTAATCTTCCCCAAAGGTAAAGATTAATTAGTAATTACTAATTACACGGATAAAAGTTCTAATTTTTTCATATTTTCTGCAGCAATAAGTGCATCTATTATCTCATCTAAATCACCATCTAAAACTTCATTTAATCTGTATAAAGTTAAATTTATTCTGTGATCGGTTACTCTACCCTGTGGGAAATTATAGGTTCTAATTTTTTCACTTCTGTCTCCTGAGCCTACTTGCACCTTTCTTGTCATTGCCATTTCTTTTTCTGATGCAATTCTTTTTTCCTCAAGAAGCTTTGCGGCAAGAATCCTTAATGCCTTTTCTTTATTTTGGAACTGAGAACGCTCGTCTTGACATGAAACGACTATTCCAGTTGGCAAATGGGTAATCCTTACTGCTGAATCGGTTTTGTTTACGTGTTGTCCACCTGCTCCACCAGCACGGAAGGTATCGATTTTTAAATCCTTTTCGTCAATCGAGATATCAATCTCATCAGGTTCTGGTAAAACAGCAACGGTTGCAGTAGAGGTATGTATTCTACCACCAGATTCTGTTTCTGGTACTCTTTGAACTCTATGAGTTCCACTCTCAAACTTTAGACGGCTATATATCTTTTTGCCCTTTATCGATATTATTGCCTCTTTTATACCGCCTATCCCCGTTTCGTTGATTGATAAGATTTCTGTTTTTGCATTTTTTCGTTCTGCGTATCTAATGTACATCCTCAGTAGTTCTGAAGCAAAGAGCGCTGCCTCTTCCCCGCCTGCTCCAGCTCTAATTTCAAGTATTATATTTTTTTCATCAAGGGGATTTTTAGGCAAAATTGCATTTAATAGCTTTAACTCTAATGTTTCAATCTTTTTTTCTACAACCTGAAATTCCTCTTCTGCTAGAGCTTTTATTTCTTCATCTGTACTACTTTTTAATTCTTTTAGATCGGTTAAATAATTTTTAAGTTTATTTAGTTCTTCATAATTTTTTACGACATCTTCTAACTCTGATTTTTCTTGAGAAAGCGAAATAAGCTTGGCTGGATCATTTATTGTTTCTAAATTGGCTAAAAGTTCGTTAATTTCATTATAGCGATTAATTAGCTTAATTATGTTGTTTTCAAATAATTTGAATTCCAAAACCTCTAACCTCCATAACAATTGATATATTTTAGTTAAAATGATAACATATAGTTTTGATATTATTGAAATGAGGTGAATCGTGGAAGAAGATAGAGAGTTTGATGAATTGGAAATCTTTGAAATTGAAGAAGAAGGGGTTAAAAAGCAATACGAACTGCTAGATAAGTTTGAGTTAGATGATAAACTCTATTTTGTTCTTACTCCTTACTTTGAAGAAGAAGTTGATAGCGACTATGTTCCTGAAATATCAATTTTTAGGCAAGAAAATGATGACTTTTTGACTCCTGTAGTAATATTTGGCACTGAAGATACAAAGGTAGACGAGTCCCTAACAGATGAAGAATTTGACAAAATATATCAATATTTAAAAGAAAGTTTCGACTTCGAAGATATATCTGAATAATTTATTTTAAACTAGTTATGCAATTTAAAAGAACTTTATCTCGCTGGAAGAGATGGAGTGTTTATTTTGTTTTGTTTGTATTTTTTTTAATAATTGTTAATTTTCCATATGTATTATTCTATAGATTATCAAAACCTGTAGAGTTTCATGTATATGAAGGGGAATCATCAGGTATTGTTTTACAAAAACTTTATAAAGTTTATAATACAACTCCATCGCTTTTTGTTGATTTGTACTATAGGTTGAAAAATTTTGATCCAAAACCTGGTAACTATAATTTAAGTGGAAGCTTTTTGGATTCTATCTGTGCTATTCAAAAGGGTCCAGATAATATTATAAAAGTTACCTTTCCTGAAGGGTTGAGAATTAAAGATATGTCTTTAATTTTAAAGAACGACGGTTATAAAAAATATAAAGAATATGAGAGCATTGCTTATAATGATTTAAAATTCTTTTCAAAGAAATATACCTTTTTACAAAATATTAATTCTAATTCTTTGGAGGGTTTCTTGTTTCCAGATACTTATTTTATAAACAAAGATGCTTCGCCTTATGAAATTATTGACATGCAACTTGACGATTTTGAAAAAAGAGTTTGGCCGCTTATTAAAGAGAGAAAGGATTATTATGATGTGCTTAAGCTTGCATCTTTGGTAGAAGGTGAGGCAAAAGTTGATAGAGAAAGGCCGATTATAGCTTCTGTTTTTTTAAACAGGCTAAAAATTAATATGCCTTTAGAATCTTGTGCAAGCGTTGAGTATTTTCTTCCTACTCATAAGGATGTCCTTTCTTATGCTGATACGAGGATTGAATCGCCTTATAATACTTATTTGCATTATGGCTTGCCTCCAACACCTATTAACAGTCCTTCCATAAAATCAATCGAAGCTGCATTACACCCTGCTAATACTAAATATCTATATTTTGTAGCAAAAGGGGACGGAACTCACTTCTTTTGTCGTACCTATGAAGAGCAACAAGCCTTTATAAAAAGTCATGGAGGGTGATGCTTTGTGAAAAATAAAATCTTTTATTTTTTGATAATTTTGTTTGCTTGTTTACTATCTTTTTTTGGTTTTTACTTAGTGGGAAAGGGTGTTAATTTCTTATTTTTTAATAAACCACATACACAAATTACTGCTACTAAAGAGAATAAAGAAGCAGGAACTAAATCCCTAACACAAGAAGAAAATCTTAGTTCTAATATAAATTCGCAACAAAAAGGTTATAATAGTGAATCTGAAACGAATAAAAATTCCAAACCTATAACAGAAAGCAATGAAGGCAATTTTAGTAATTCAACACCTAGTAACACTAAAAGCTTAAGTAACTTACTTTACAAAGTGAGAGTAGGCCCATTTGATGACGAGCAGGATAGTGTAAACATTAAGAAAGATTTGTTCAAATTGGGTTATTCAAGTATACTTTTAAAAGCTAACGGGAGCTATTGGTTACAAATAGCGGCTGTTACCAAAAAGGAAGATGCCTTGAATCTTGTTAAGGATCTTAAAATGAAGGGTATAAATGCAAAAATTATTAGTGAACAATAAGGAGGAAAAAAGTTGTTTGGATTTATCAAGTTGTTCAACGATATTGGTATTGATCTAGGCACTGCGAATACTGTTGTTTATGTTCGTGGGAAGGGAATTGTAACACAAGAGCCATCTGTAGTTGCCTATAATCTTGAAAAAAAGCAGGCTGTTGCAGTAGGTGTTGAAGCAAAAAATATGCTTGGTAGAACACCGTCTAATATAATAGCAATTAGGCCATTAAAAGATGGCGTAATTGCAGATTTTGAGATTACTGAGATGATGCTTAAATATTTTATACAAAAGACGCTTTCCAAGGGTGTATTTAAACCAAGAATTGTTGTGGGCATTCCATCGGGCATTACTGGAGTTGAAAGAAGGGCTGTAATAGAGGCTTCCCAAAGAGCTGGAGCAAGAGAGGCATATATTATAGAAGAACCAATGGCTGCTGCAATTGGAGCAGGATTACCAATTGACGAGCCAAAGGGGTGTTTGATTATTGATATAGGAGGAGGGACTACGGAAGTAGCAGTTATCTCTTTGGGGGGTATGGTTGTTGCCAAGAGTTTAAGGGTTGCAGGTGATGAGTTGGATGATGTAATTATGGAGTATTGCAAAAAGGAATACAATCTTCTTATCGGCGAGAGAACTGCAGAGGATATAAAAATTAACATTGGTTCTGCTTATCCTTTGAAGGAAGAAAAGAGCATGGAAGTTAGGGGAAGAGATTTAATTACTGGATTGCCAAAGAGCTTAAATTTAACTTCAGTTGAAATTAGAAAAGTTTTGAATCCTATTGTAGATCAGATAACTGAAACAATAAGATTGACTGCAGAACAGACTCCACCTGAGCTAGCATCGGATATTATGGAAAGAGGCGCAATGCTAGCAGGGGGAGGCGCATTGCTGAAAGGGTTGGACAAATATATTTCAGAAAAACTTAAAATCCCTGTTTATTTAGCCGAAAATCCTTTACTTTCAGTTGCTGAGGGAATTGGAAAAGTTTTGGAAGATTTAGATAGATTTGGCTATGTTTTTAAGAGCTAAAAAAAAAATAATTTTTTTGGTTCTTATTTTTGGTTTTGTCCTATTTTTTTTGAATTATAAGTTTAATATTTATAATAAAATTGGTTTTTTTGCCTTATCGCCAGCGTACATTATTAGTAATTGGGTAACGGGTCTTGAAAGTTTTTCAAGTAATTTAATTAATATAGTTAACGATAACGCTAGTCTTAATAAGGAAATAGAAAGTTTAAAAAAACAAAATGAAGAATTAAGATTATCTTATGCCTTGTTGTTAAAGGATGTCCAAAGTTTATATGAAGAAAAGGCTTTTCAGAATTTTAAAGCCCAAAATCCCAAATTCAAACTTTTAAAGGCTTTGGTATTATATAGGCTTGAACCATTTTATCAAGATTTAATAATTAATGTAGGTTCTAGCGATGGAGTAAAGATAGGAATGCCTGTTATTTCTGATGGTTGTATTATTGGATTAATTTCTAATGTTGCACCAAATTATTCAAAAGTTTCATACATAGGCGATAAATCTGTTAAAATTCCGGTAAAGCTAAATGGTTCTAATTTATATGGGATTTTAGAGGGAACTGGTTCTGAAGAGTTGATACTCAACGTGCCAAGTGTTTTTGCTGCTATTCATCCTCTCGAGATTTTGGTTACAGCAAGTGTCCCATCATCGCTTCTGCCTCCAAATATTCCAGTTGCCAAAATTATGACTTTGCGCGAAGTTGGCAGCTTGAACACGGTATTTACAGCTATACCTATAAAGCAAATTCAAACGGTGAATGAAGTATGGGTTTATCTTGGAAGTTAAGCTTTATATTTTGCTTATTTTTTTACTTAATCCAAATTTTGTATTTAGTATTTATAAATTTTTTCGGTTTTGCAAGTGTTATTTTAACGCTTACGCCAGCTATTTTATATGCTTTGTATTGCAACTTTAATTTTTCTAAAAGTATCTTGTTTCCACTAGTATTTTTCTCTTTTTTTGATGATTTGAGATTGGGAATTTACTTGGGGACAAATCTTATTTTATATTTAATTATAATTTTGTTTATAAAATTGTATTTAGAAAAGAATTTTAGCTGGAGTAAGAATTTAATACTTATTTTTTCACTTGTAGGTTATTATTTACTTTTGTATGTTGTTATCTCTAGTGTTGTTAATG
>NZ_JBRCUV010000046.1:0-16756 GCF_053498235.1 Thermodesulfobium sp. | reverse complement strand
TTCTTTTTCGAGATTAACCCTTTCTTTTTCGAGATTAACCCTTTTTACTTTCAATTCATTGAATTTTCTTACTATTAGTTCCTTATGTAAAAGGTCAATTTTATTTGATAGTTCAACATAAATGTTATATACTTTTAAATCTTTATAAAGGGTTTCCAATTGTGAGTTTTTCTTTTTTAATTCTTCCTGAGAAATTTCAATTTGTTGTTCCTTTTCCACAATTTTTAATTCAAGTTCAGTTCTTTCTGCTTTGTAATTTCCATAACCTAAAGATTCTAATAATATTTGACAGAGTTGATTGGGGTCTAAATTTAAAATCTTATCTACCGATCCTTGATTTATTATTAGAAAAAGATTTGTCCCAAGTCCTAGTGGCATCAAAATATCTATCATTTGTTTCTTTTGTACTTCATTTCCATTTAAATAATAGTTGTTGATGCCACCTCGTGACATATATCTTTTTATATTTAATTCAGGATTGTTTTTTCTTGATTCGTCTAAAAAGCTTACTTCAACTTCACAATAGTTTACGGGTTTGAGATTTTTGTATCCAGAAAATAATAGTTCAACAGAAAGATCTGCTCTAATTGAAGAAATCCTACTGCCAAGTGCCCATTTGATGCTTTCTCCAATATTGCTTTTTCCTGAACCATTCGGGCCTATTATAACATTTAGTCCCTTCTCAAATTCAAATATAAATTCTTTATAAAAACTTTTAAAACCAAAAATTTTTAGATATTGAAGATAAATTTTTTCCCTCCGAGATATATGTTTTGCTATAATGAATTATAATGATATCATATAATTGAGGTATATATTTTGAACGTTAAAATTGATTTTAAGGCGCATATATGTGTAGGTTGTGAGTCATGCGTTTTGTTATGTCCTGTTAGTGCTATAAACTTAGTAAATTTTAAAGTTTTCTTTGATTTAGGCAAATGTAAGAAATGTAGAATTTGCGAACAAGTTTGCCCTATGGGCGCTATAGAATTTCAAGATAAAGTATGAATGTTTAAGGAGGAAAATTTGGCCAAGGGGATAGCTGTAGTTTTTTCAATAGATCCTGAGTTGTGTGAAGCTTGTGGTGCCTGTGTCCTTATTTGTCCTACAGGAGCTATTTTTATAAGTGAAAAGGAAATTGAATTTTCAGTAATTGATCCGAATAAATGTCAGGGTTGTGGAGTATGTGCAATTGTGTGTCCAAATGGAGCTGTTAAAGAAAAATTGAATGAATGTTAATCTTGTTTTTTTCGAAATTTAAAACATTAAAAATAATTAAGTAGTTTTAGAAGGTAACAGGAAAGTTTTGGATGTGCTTGATTATTTTTTTATTATTATATATTATTATACAGTTTATTGTGTATTATACAGAGAAAGCTTAGTAATGAATTACAAATCTTCTCAAATAAGGTTAAAAAAGCAAATTTGTGATAGAATGAACATTTACGGAAATGGGATAATATTTTGTTTTTTAAATAAAAAGTAAGGAGGAAAGCTAATAGTTGTTCTTATTTGACAAAGTTAAAGAAGCGCTAACAAGAACTAGAAGAGTTTTTAGTTCTGTTGTGGGAATGGATAGCGTAAACTGGGATGAAATATTGGAAAAATTTTTGCTTGTCGATGTTGGTTCTGATATTGCACAAGAAATTATTAAGGATGCTAAAAAAAGGTGGTTGAGTGCCGCTCCTATAGAAATTGCGTTAAAAGAGGCAATAGAGAGTTTTTTACCTGAGGGGAAGCCACAGCTTTTTTTTACAAATGAACATCCTTGTGTTTGGCTTTTGGTAGGTGTTAACGGTAGTGGAAAAACTACCACATGCGCTAAACTTGCAAAATATGCAATTGAAGAATTCAAGGCTAGCCCTTTACTTGTAGCTGCTGATACATTTAGAGCTGCTGCGATTGATCAGTTAAAGATCTGGGGTGAAAAACTAAACATAGATGTTATCTCTCAAAAAGAAAATTCCGATCCAGCAGCCGTGGTTTTTGATGGCTTGAAAGCAGGAAGGAGTAGAAAGCGAAACCCTATTATTGTTGATACTGCAGGTAGACTACATACTAAAGACAACTTAATGGAAGAGCTTAAAAAAATTAATAGGGTTATAGGAAAAGAAATAGAAGGAGAACCCTCTGAAATTCTCTTAGTACTAGATGCCTCTACAGGGCTTAATGCTGTTAAGCAGGCAGAAGTTTTTAATCAATCATTGAAAATAACTGGAATAATTCTTACGAAGTTGGATAGTTCAGCAAAAGGTGGTTATGTGTTGAACATTACCAAGAAATTTAACATTCCAGTGAAGTTTATTGGTGTAGGAGAAGGAGTAGATGACCTGGTTCCTTTTGATAAAACGCAATATGCAGAAGGGTTAATTCCATAAAATGCTTTCTGATTTCAGTGAGAAAATCCAGGGCCTTTTTAAAAAGTTTAGAAATTATGGCAAGTTAACTGATAAAGAGATTGAAGAGATCTGTCGAGATATTAGACTTTTGTTTCTTGAGTCTGATATCGCTTTATCAGCAACCAAAAAAATAGTAGAAGAGATAAGAAACCGCTTAAAAACTTTGGAATTTACTACTGAAACATCACCAGGTACTGTGGTTTCAAATATAGTAAGAGAAGAATTAATCAACCTACTTGGTAAACCAGGCAGTATTGATTTTTCAGAAAAACCAAGTGTGATAATGATGGTAGGTATTCAGGGTAGCGGTAAGACGACAACTTCTGCGAAAATTGCAAATTATTTTGCTACAAAGGAAAACAAAAAACCATTGCTTGTAGGGGCCGATGTAAGGAGACCTGCTGCACAATTGCAATTGGAGAAGTTATCAAAGCAAATTAAAGTTCCGTTTTTTACTGATAAAGACCCTTTTTCAGCTTTTGAGGGAGCTTTAAAGCTTGCAAAGTCAAATGGATACGATCTAATAATAGTTGATACTGCAGGTCGAACTCATGTAGATGAGGAACTTCTTGGCGAACTCAAATTATTAAACGAAAGGTTCAAACCAAATAATAATGTCTTAGTTATTGACTCAATGATGGGACAGGAAGCGACAAAAGTTGCAAAAGCCTTTTTTGAAACTATACCATTAACAGGAGCAGTACTAACAAAATTTGATGGTGATGCAAGAGGTGGAGCTGCATTCTCTTTAAGAGAAGTTACAGGCATACCTTTAATTTTTCTCGGAGTTGGCGAGAAAATACAAAATATAGAAAAGTTTGATCCTGTAAGAGTAGTAAACAGGATTATAGGTATGGGTGATATTGAAGGTTTAATAGAGAGAGTATCAGATATTAAAGTTGATATAAGCAAAAAACCACCTGAAGAAATTCAAAAGTGGAATTTCGATACCTTTTTGGAAAGTATGCGTCAGATAAGAAAGATGGGACCATTAGAAGAGCTTTTATCTATGATACCTGGCTTTTCAAATATTAAACAGATGAAAGATATGATACCGGATGAAAAACAAATGAAAAGAATCGAAGCAGTAATGTTGTCGATGACTCCTATGGAAAGGAAAAGACCTGAAATAATAGATGCAAGCAGAAAAAGAAGGATTGCAAAAGGTTCAGGAACATCAATTCAAGAAGTAAATCAGCTTTTAAAACAATATGAAATGTTTAAAAAGATGTTTAAGTCAAAAAATTTGAAAAAAGGCTTTAAATTACCAAATTTTCCAATAGGAAGAATTTAATAAATTATAAAATTTACCTAGGAGGTTTGTTATTAGTGGTTAGAATTCGTCTTCAACGTGTAGGTGCAAAAAATAGACCATCATATCGAATTGTGGTTGCAGAAAGAAGAAGTGCATTAAACGGCAAAACTCAAGATGTAATAGGATTCTATAATCCTTTACCAGAGAATGCAGTATTCAAAATTGATGTAGAGAAATACAACGATTATATTTCTAAAGGTGCCAAACCATCAGAAGCAGTTGAAAAGTTGTTTTCAAAATTTGTTAATCCAAAGGCTTAATATTGATCAAATTTTTAAAAATTACTATAAAAAATTTAGTAGAAAATCCTGCTGAAGTCGTAATAAATGAATTTGTAGACGAAAACAATATACACTATGAAGTTTGCCTTAAGCCAGAGGATTTTGGCAGAGTGATTGGAAAACATGGTCAGATAATAGATTCAATTAGACAGATCTTGAAGGTAGTTGGGAAGAAGAAGAAAATCAATTATTCTGTGGAAGTTAAACAACATTTGGCTAAAAATTGAGGGAAATAGATGAATTCGTATTATATCTTGACCCTGTTTCCAGAAATATTTCATGTTTATTTTAATATTGGTCTTGCAAAAAAAGGATTAGAAAAGGGTTTATTTAATGTAAATGTTATAAATATTAGAGATTTTGCAAAAAATAAATTTAAAAAGGTTGATGACTATCCGTTTGGCGGTTCTTCTGGTCTAGTTTTACAGGTACAGCCCATAATAGATGCAATTGATTACGTTGAACAAGCTTGCCCAGGCGTTGTTTGTTTTTATCCTTCTCCTAGGGGAGAGGTAATAAAACAAAAAAAGCTTTGTGAAATTTCACAAAAATTTGATAAAATATGTTTTCTGTGTGGTCATTATAAAGGTATAGATGAGAGAGTATTCAAGTTGAAAAAAATAAAAGAAATTTCTGTGGGAGATTATGTTTTAAATTCTGGAGAAGTTGCTACAATAGTTTTGTTGGATGGTTTGCTAAGGTTGATACCTGGATTTATTGGAAACGAAAAGTGTATAATGGAAGATTCAATTTCAAGTCGCCTTTTGGAATCGCCGAATTATACAAAACCAAGAGAAATTTTTGGTGAAGTGGTGCCTGATGTTTTATTAAGCGGTCATCACAAAAACATTAGATTTTGGCAGTTAAAAGAATCTTTTAAAAGAACTGTAAAATCAAAGCCTTATTTAATTTTGGGTAGAAATTTCGATAAGTGTGAAAAAGCTGCTTATGCTCAAGCAAAAGAGGAAATATTAAAAGAATTGTATTCTGGAGGTTAGAGATGTCACAGGAACTTATTAAAAAGGTAGAGTCAAAATTTCTCAAGAAGGATGTCCCAACATTTAATGTTGGTGATGCAGTTAAAGTTTATGCTAAGGTTGTAGAGGGAGAAAAAGAAAGAACACAAGTCTTTGAAGGTATAGTAATTGCAAAGAAACATGGTGGATTAAGAGAAAGTTTTGTAGTAAGAAAGGTATCATATGGTATAGGTGTGGAGAAAAGTTTTATGTTACACTCACCTAATGTTGAGAAGGTTGAGGTAATCAGAAAAGGTAAGGCAAAAAGAGCAAAACTTTATTATCTTAGAGATAAGATAGGAAAACTTGTATCTCACGTAAAAGAAAAGTTCTAAGGCGAAAAAATTGAAGAAAAAACCATTTTGGAGAGAAACTGTAGAATCTCTTGTAATTGCTCTTGTTTTAGCTTTTTTTGTTAGAACTTTTCTTTTCCAAATATTTTATATTCCTAGTGGTTCAATGGAACCTACTTTAATGCCTGGAGATAGAGTTTTGGTATCAAAAATAGATTATCATTTTGTACCAATTCAAAGGTTTGATGTAATAGTCTTTAGATATCCGGTGGACCCTTCTAAAGACTTTATTAAAAGGGTTATTGGTTTACCTGGTGATACAGTCGAAGAAAAGGACGGTGTTTTTTATATTAATGGTAAGAAGCTAGTCGAGAATCATCCTATGTATAAAGACAATTTTAATTATCCACCCACAAAAGTCCCAGAAAATTACTATTTTGTACTCGGAGATAATAGAGGAAATTCTGATGATTCAAGGTTTTGGGGTTTTGTCCCAAAACAGAATATTATTGGAAAGGCTTGGTTTATTATTTGGCCACCTGGAAGGATAGGTTTGATCCCTCAATAATAGATTTTTTCCCATCATTGGGTATTGATGAGGTGGGGCGGGGAGCTCTAGCAGGTCCACTAGTTGTTGGGGCGGTTTATTTTGATAAGGATTGTGAAATTGATGGATTAAAAGATTCAAAGCTCCTTGGAGACGTAGAGAGAAGAAAGTTGTGCGAAATTATAAAAAAGAAAGCATCTTATTGGTCAATTGGGTGGGCATATCATTGGGAAATAGATAAATTGAATATCTATAGTGCACTTGTACTAGCTTGCAAAAGGTCTATTTTAAATCTTAATTTTTTTCCAAATACTATTTTTTTTGATGGTTCTCTGAAATTGAAAACTTTTCCACTTAAACATATTGTTTTTCCAAAAGCTGATAATTTAGTGCCGTCAGTTGCTGCGGCATCAATTATAGCCAAGGTTGCCAGGGATGATTATATGATTAATATTGCAAGATTTTATCCAGATTATCATTTTGATTTACACAAAGGTTATGGTACAAAATCGCACATTGAAGTACTTAAGAAAATTGGCTTATCGAAGATTCACAGGAAAACCTTTTGTAAATTTTTAAATAAACAGAGGTCGCTTTTTGAGTAGTCGCGATAAAGGAAATATATATGAAAGTATTGCCTGTAATTATCTTGTGGGTAATGGATATTCAATCTTTGAGAGAAATCTTTCAACTAAACTTGGTGAAATTGATATATTGGCAAAAAAGGATAATGTACTTGTATTAGTTGAGGTTAAGGGGAAAAATTCAGAAAAATTTGGTCATCCTTTAGAATTTATAACCAAAAGTAAATTATTAAAAATTAAGAAAGCTTATAATCTTTTGCTTTCAGAAGGTGTTTTACCTGAACATGAAGTTGTAAGAATTGATGTAATTTATTTTAAACCAAATAGTGAGTATGTACATATTATTGGAGATGATTGGATTTTATGATCTCGAAGGTAAAAAGCGTTACTTTAAACGGACTTGATACATATTTGGTTGATATTGAAGTTAGCTTTACTACTGGTTATCCTGGTTTTACTATTGTTGGACTTCCTGATGCAGTTATTCAAGAATCAAGAGAAAGAATTAAGACTGCACTCAAACACGTATACAGTGAAATACCCATAAAAAAAATTACAGTTAACCTTGCTCCTGCTGATTTAAGAAAAGAAGGTTCATACTTGGATTTACCTGTTGCAGTAGGAATTTTGGAAGCAGCGGGAATAATCGGAAAGATTCCTGAAAATATGGCTTTTATTGGAGAACTAGGCCTTGATGGTCAGATACGCGGAGTTTCAGGTGCAATTTCACTGGCGCTTGGTGCTAAAAATTTGGGAATTGAGTCTCTTGTTTTGTCCGAAGAAAACGCCCATGAAGGCGCAATAGTTCCTGAGATAAAAACCTATAGCTTTTCAAATCTTAATCAACTTATTGAAGTTTTCACAGGTAACCTTGCACTTGATAATTTTCTTGCTAAAAAAACAATAGAAGAAGAAATCGAAACCTCTTTTGATATTGATTATTCAGACGTAAAAGGGCAAGAAAGAGCAAAAAGAGCAATTGTTATTTCTGCAGCTGGTGGGCACAATATACTTCTGATGGGGCCTCCTGGTTCTGGTAAGTCAATGTTAATGAAGAGGTTTCCTACAATTTTGCCAGATCTTGATGATGAAGAAAGTATAATTGTAACTCAGATTTATAGCTTAATAGGAGAAATGAAAAATAGAAAAAGTCTTATAAGGAAACGACCGTTTAGAAGCCCTCATCACTCAATATCTCCAGCAGGTCTAGTGGGAGGAGGATCGCCACCTAGACCTGGTGAAATGAGTTTGGCACACAGAGGAGTTTTGTTTCTTGATGAAATTCTTGAGTTCAGAAAGGATTTAATCGAATCTTTAAGGCAACCCCTGGAAGATGGAAAAATTACAATAAGTAGGGCATCATCATCAATAACTTTTCCTGCCCAATTTTTATTAGCAGCTTGCTCTAATCCATGTAGGTGTGGCTATTTTAAAGATAGGTTTAATCCTTGTACATGTGCTATTAGTGACATAAAAAAATATAGAAGTAAGCTTTCAGGGCCTATTAGGGATAGATTTGACATTATGCTCGAGGTTCCAAGACTTTCAAACGAAGAATTGTTGGAAATGAAAACTGGCAAAACCTCTGAGGAGATGAAAAATGAAGTATTGAAGGCAAAAAAATTTAAGTTATATAGGACTAAGGGCAATCCTAAAAATAATTCTGAACTTAGCCCGAAAGAGATAAAAAAATATATAATTTTGGATGATAAAGCTAAAAGGTTGCTTGCAACTGCAATAGATAACCACCATTTTTCTGCTAGAGCTTATGATAAAATTTTAAAACTTTCTAGAACTATAGCGGATTTAAATGAAGAAGAAATCGTTAATTCGCAACACTTGGCAGAAGCTATTTCTTTAAGGAATATAAAATGGGATCCCTATGAATAATATAGAGTTATGGGTAGCTCTTTCTCTTGTTAAAGTTCCATTTAAGAGGATTAGAGATAAACTTGAAGATATTAATCTCTTAGAAAGTGCCATAAGAGAGCGCGATAATGTAAATAAGAACAAGTTAAAAGAGAGAGTAAAGTCAATTTTAGAATTTTCAGAGAAAAGCAATGTTGAATTAGTTCCATATATATCAGAAAGTTATCCTGAAAGTTTAAAACACTTAAATGATCCACCAATTTTGCTTTATTGTAAAGGTGATTTGAGTTTATTAAAAAACACAAAGATGATATCTATAGTTGGTTCAAGAAGACCTACAACATATGGTAGATCACAAGCTATGGAATTTTCTAAACAACTTGCAAGTTTTGGATTCACAATAGTTTCTGGTCTAGCAAGAGGGATTGATGAATCTGCCCACAGGTCCTGTTTGGAGGTAGGTGGGAAGACTATAGCAGTACTTGGTAATGGATTGGATATATTTTATCCGATCGAAAACAGAGAACTGCAAGTTGAGATTTCAGAAAGTGGTCTTTTAATAAGCGAATATTCTTTGGGAGAAAGTCCAACTACTTATTCTTTCCCGCAGAGGAATAGAATTATAGCAGCTATTTCAAGAGGTACGCTTGTAGTTGAAGCCGCAAAGAAAAGTGGAGCGCTTTTGACTGCAAATTATTGTTTAGATCTTGGAAAAGATGTTTTTGCCCTTCCTGGTCCGGTGAGTTCCCCTAAAAGTTTCGGAACAAATACGCTTATCAAGAATGGAGCCATTTTAGTGCGTTCATTTGAAGATATATTAGATGAATATGGGTACAAGATTGAGAAAGTAAATAACCTCGAACAATCTGATGTTCTTACGGCACAAGAAGAAAGAGTTTTATCATGTTTGAATTCTTCTAATTATACCCCCTTTGAGTTGATTTCTTCTAAAATTGAAGATCTAGAGCCTCAGGATTTAATACTTATATTAACTGAGCTTACTTTAAAGAATAAAATAGTTGAGGATGGGGGAAGTTATAAAATTTTATGAAAAGTTCTAGATATAATTTAGTGATATTACTTTCTTTTTTTGTTACGATTACTATAATTCTCTTTATTGCTTTTATGTCGAGTAAAAAGGACAACAGTGTTTATTCGGGAAGTTGGTTACAACCTGGATATAACCAAGAAGGAACCAGGTATTCTGATGTAAATATCCCTTTACATCCTAAAGTAAAGTGGACTTATAATGCAAAGGGTTGGATTATTGGTAGCCCTGCTGTAAAGGATAACTTTGTTTATGTCAATGTTTTAGGTGGAGAGCTTGTTAAATTAGATTTGAATGACGGAAAAGTTGTATGGTCAATAGGTGAGGGTGGATTTGGTTCTGCAGTTATAAATGGGGACAAAATTTATGCAGGTATGGTTGGGAAATACGGTCTTTCATCTGTTGATCTGCAAAATGGGTATGTATATTTTTCAAATCCTTTATGGAGAGGAATTCGTTCTAGTCCTGTTGTAGATAATGATATGGTTTTCATAACGTCATTGGATGGTAATATTTATTCATTTAATTCAACAACAGGAAAGAAGATTTGGTCGAGATTTTTAGGCGAACACGAAATGGCTACTCCATCTGTTTCAAGTGGCAGAGTGGTGGTAGGAAGTGAAGAAAAAATATTGTATTGCCTATCGGAAAAAAATGGAATGATTTTATGGAAATTAAGGTTATCAAATATTATTAGAGCTGCCCCAACAATTTTTGATAATAAAATTTATGTTGGCGATTTTTCAGGAAACTTTTATTGTATCGACCTTAAATATGGAAAAATTTTGTGGGATTATAAAACGGGAGATGCAATTCTTAATTCTGCAGCAGTGAGCCCTGATGGGAATATTTATTTTCCTTCTTGTGATGGTTACGTATATGCGTTAAATCCTTCGGGCAAATTATTGTGGAAATTCAAAACAAATAGCTATCCATCTTCTTCTGTTACTGCTGCTAAAGACAGCGTGTTATTTGGTACTTATGAAGGTGGTATTTATGCTCTAAATATGGCAAATGGTAATGTAATTTGGAGGTTGTATGCAGGTGGCCCTATTAGAACAAATGTTGTCCCATTAAATAATATCGTTATTACTGGATCCGATGATGGGAAAGTATATGCCTTTACAGATGATGGAACGCTGCCTGCCGATAAGAAGGTAGTAGCTTATACTGAGGATAAAGTTGTTTCTGCACAATTAGAAGGAAACAGTGTAATTGTTCCGTCTGAAAACATTAAATGTTCTGATAAGGTTGATGTTTTGATTTTTGGTGGTTCTATTAGTGCGCTTACAGTAGCAAAGCAAATTAAAGATTTAGGTAAAAGTGTAATGATAATTGACAGTGCCCCATTTCTTGGCGGAAAGTTTACACAAAGTCTTTCTCCTTTGCTGTTTTCAGAGCTTAGCGATAATTTTAGGGATTTTATAAAACGTATTCAAGATAAATACTATAAAAAGGTTTCAAATAACAAATATGTTGACACAGAAATATTAAAATTTGCTCTAGATAAATTTGCAAGAGAGAATAAAATTCCTGTTTTATTTCACTCATACCCTTTGGGGGTGTTTGACAAGGATGGTTACAAGTATACCTTATTTATTTCAAAAGGCGGTCATCAAATAATACGTTCCAAAATTGTTATTGATTCTTCAAACAATTCTTTGCTGTTAGGAACTATAAATCCTTCAATCTTGAATTTTAACAGAGCAGTATTAAACTTTTCAGTAATAAGTTCGAATTATAACAATACCAACAGCGCATTCAATAATCAGAAGATTTTATCCTTTAGTTTAGAAAAACCAATAGAAAATTCAAGTGAATACATCAAAGCTGAAGAATACCTAAGAAATATGTATTCAAATTATATACTTTCAAATCATTCCTTTGTACCTGGAGTATCTCCTATAAGTTTAGTTCTAAAAAGGCTAAATAATAATTTTGAAGAAATTCAAGATGGTGAATTTTTATTGCCTGATAACCCTTATACCCCTGAAAGCGTAGTAGACAAAATTGTTAGTTCACTTGATAGTGTTAAAACTGGTGAACCTGAAGATACTTTCTTTGTAAAGGAAGAAAAGATTCCAGTTGTGGGTAAATATGACGTTGTTGTTGTTGGAGGGGGTCCAAGCGGTTTTGCAGCTTCAATTATGGCTGCTAGAAAAGGAATGAAGGTAGCACTTGTTGAACAGTATCCATTTTTTGGTGGAATGGGAACTGCAGGTGGGGTCAGTTATTTTGAACCTGGTTCTGTTGGTGTAATCTTTAATGAGGTAAGAGCAAGACTTTATGGATCAAAAGATTTACCAAACGTTGGTAGACTTTTTGATACTGAGGTTGCAAAATCAATATATCAAAATATGGTTTACAACGAAAAGAACATTACCGTTTATTTCGATTCCTTTGCTTTAATGCCTGTAATGGAATCAAATAAAGTTTTAGGAGTAGTTATCAAAAGACCATTTGATAGCGTTGCTATTTTAGGCAAAAGAGTAATTGATGCAACAGGTGATGGTGATATTGCAGCTAAAGCAGGAGTTAAATATGTATTTGGTAGAACTTGGGATCATAAAATTATGCCCTTGACAACCATGTTTACTATGTATCCTACAGGTCCAAAAAGAGAAAAAGGCGTATGGGTGCTTTCAAACGGAAAGGTGTTAGTCAATGAAACTAGAGTATACGCGAATCCTCTAAATATAGATAAGTTTTCAAATGCAGAAATGATTGGCAGAGAAGAAATGTGGGATGACTTTTCAAAAATCCAAAGAAATTATGATTACAGAATATTATCATCTGGACCTCAAATTGGAGTTAGAGAATCTCGACATTTTCTTGGTGAATATACCCTTCAGGAAAAGGATATTATTGTTGGAAGACACTTTTACGATGGGATTGCTTTATGTTTCTATGGAGTTGATATTCATAATCCGTATGGTGGTAATGGAGGTTTTCAATTGCCTATTATTCCCTATGAAATACCGTTAAGAACTTTAATTCCTCAGGGAGTTGATAATCTGATAATTGTTGGAAGAACAATTAGCGCACAACCTCTTGCAATGGCCTCCTTTAGAGTACAATCAACTATGATGAGTGTAGGTGAAGCGGGCGGACTTTTAGCTGCTGAATCAATAAAATCAAATGTGCCAGTTAAAGATGTAAATGGTGCAAAGATTAAGGATATTCTAAGAAGCATGGGAGTATATCTTCCATAGAATATGTTAATATTATCAATATATGTTTTTGAAAAGTTTAAGATGTATACTTTATTAATGAGGAATGGAGAAAATACAAATGTATACTTTAATAGTTGAGGATACCTTTTCTTCGGCTCACTTCTTAACTTATAACGATAATACTGAGTTTGAACCTATTCATGGACATACCTTTAAAGTAAGCGTTGAAATTTCAGGCAATTCGTTAGATGAATTTGGAATGTTAATTGATTTCAGAATTATAAAGAAAAAATTAAAGGAAATTATAGATGTTTTCGATCACAAGCTTTTAAATGAAGTTGTGACATTTAGTCCAACATCAGAAAATTTGTCAAAATATATATTTGATGAGTTTGAAAAATTTCTAAAAAATTACAAAGGAATAAATGTTAATTCTATCACTGTCTGGGAATCACAAACAACTTGTGCAAAATATCAAAAAGAGGTGCAAAAATGAACAAAAAATCTTTTTTGGATTTAACGGTTTTTGATAGTAATTCTCTACGAGAGATTATAAAACTTTCAGATAAGCTTTCCAGAGAGAGGTTTTTACTAGGTGATGTATTGAAACAAAAAATCATTGCTCTAATTTTTTTAAAACACTCTACTAGGACAAGGGTTTCCTTTGAGGTTGCAATTAGAGAACTTGGTGGAAGTGCTATTTTCCTTGGTAGAGATGAGCTCCAAATAGGAAGAGGTGAGCCAATAAAGGATACAGCCAGAGTATTAAATGGGTATGTTCATGGTATAGTAGCAAGATTATATGGTCATGATTCCTTAATTGAACTTGCAAAATATTCATCTGTTCCTGTCATTAATGCTTTAACTGATTATAATCATCCAGTACAAATTCTTGCGGATCTCCTTACGGTTTATCAAGAATTCAAAACTTTTAAGGTTAAATGGGCTTACGTTGGGGATGGAAACAACGTTGCTAGATCACTGGTAGAAGCTGCTAGTATAATTGGATTTGAACTTTATATAGCTTCTCCACAAGGTTACGAACTTGAAGACGAATTTAAAGAGAAGTATAGAAATTTTGACTTTATAAAATTTACAAACGACCCAATTTTATCTGTGAAGGACGCATCGGTAATATATACTGATACCTGGATTAGCATGGGACAAGAGGAAGAAAAGGAAAAAAGAATATCGGATTTTAAAAATTATATGGTTAGCAGCCAACTTTTTTCTTATGCAAAGGATGATGCTATATTTTTACACTGTTTGCCTGCGTACAGAGGTCTTGAGGTTAGCGAGGAGATCTTAGAAGGCGAAAGATCTAGGGTTTTCAAACAAGCTCATAATAGATTGCATACTGAAAAGGCTCTTTTGTGGTCTATATATAGTGGTTATTTATCTGATAAAATTTTGCTAAAGTAAATTTTCTGGAGGTAAAAGTCTATGAGGTTTTTAATAATTGTGTTTTTAATGTTTAGTTTATTAATTCCAACCAATTTTGCTTTTGCAGAGAAAAGTTCTACTACCGAAGAGAATCCTAAAACAGAAAAAAATGCACCTGATGTTTTTAGTAAACTTGAAGATGTACCTGACATGACTTTTAAAATTAACTTTGACTCTTTTAAGTATAAAAAAGCAAAATCTGCAAATATTTATCTTAAACCAGGAAAAATTTTAATCAGTTTTAACGGTCCCCTATTTTTAGGACAACAGACACAAATACTTGCACTTAGTAAAGATAGATCTGTTTATTTCATGCTGCCAGTCCTACAAAGGGCTATAAGATTTGAAGCTGATAAATTTCCAAAGTATACAAAAGAGTTGAATGAATTTTTTATATTGCCAACTTACGGTGAACAGGTTATGAAAGATAATAGTTTTACAAAAATTGGTGAAGAAGAGGTAGAAGGTGAAACTTGTTATGAAATGCAGAAAAAGATTGAAGGGAAAGAACTTACTGTATGGGTTGGTAAATGGACACATTATGTGAGAAAAGCAGATTTAACATCTTCTAAAGGAACTACTCACATAACTATAACTGATTTAGTATGGGGTTTCCCTGTATCCGATGATTATTTTAAAATTCCAGCTAATATGATAGTTTACGATTGGAAAAAATAAGATAGTATGTATTTTCCCTTTCTAATAGATTTGGATGGCAAAGCTATACTAGTAGTTGGTGGAGGAAAAGTAGCTTATAGAAAAGTTTTGCTTTTTAAAAGATTTACAAAAAATATTACCATTTTATCGCCTGTAATATGTCATGAAATGGAAGAAGAGATTAAAAGAAATAAATTTTCTTTTTTAAAAAAAAGTTTTGAAAATGATGATATTCTTAAGTTTGATATAATTATAGCTGCAACTAATAATAGGGATGTAAATAGGACAATTTCTTTAGAGTCAAAAAGAAAAAATAAATTGGTTAATGTTGTTGACGATCCGGAGCTTTGTGCTTTTATAGTGCCATCTATAATATCTTACGAAAACTTTTTAATAGCTTTTTCTACTTTTGGCAAAGTTCCATCACTATCAAGAGTGTTTAGGGAAGAGGTTGAGAGGGATTTTAATTCAGATTTTAATAGTGTTGTTGGGTATCTTGAATCTTTGAGAGAGGGTTTGAAAAGTAAAAATTATTTGCCAGAAGTTAGAGACAAGATTTTACTTGATTGTTCTCGAAGAGCATTTGAGTACTTTAGAAAAGGGAAAAGCTTATCTGAAATTAGGGCGATGATTGAAAGTTGCAATTAAGACTAGTAGGTTTAAATTTTAAAAGTGCAACGCTGGATATAAGAGAAAGGGTTTCTTTCCCAACACATAAACATTTAATTTCAGGTCTCGAAACCCTTTTTTTTATTGTAGAACCAGATGAAGCAGTTTTAATCTCAACTTGTAATCGAACTGAAGTTGTTTGTGTAAATCCAAAAAAGGATATTTTAGATTTCTTCTCGTATGTCGCAAACATTCCAAAAGAATCTATTAAAAAGTTCACTTATTCCTTTGAAGATATCCAAGTTGCAAAGCACTTGTTTTTTGTAGCTTCTAGCCTTGACTCTTTAGTAATTGGAGAAAGCCAAATTCTTTCTCAAATAAAAGATGCTCAAGAGATTGCAAACGTAAATAAGTTTAGTGGTCTAGTTTTGAATCATTTGATATCCCAAGCAATTAGGGTTGGAAAGAGAATAAGAACAGAAACCCAAATTGGTAAAGGTAACATGAGCGTTGCAACAGTTGCTATTGATCTTGCTAATTCAATCTTTGGTTCCATTGAAAAAAAGAAGATTTTAGTAGTAGGCGCAGGTAAAATGTCCAAGCTTTTTTTGAAAACTTTAAAGAACCATGGTATTACAAATATATATGTTAGTAATAGAAGCAAAGAAAAAGGGCTAGAACTTTCTTTTGAATTTGGTGGAAAATTTATAGAGTTTGAGAGAAGGTTTGAAATTTTAAAGGAAGTTGATATTGTACTTTCTTCTACTGGTTCATGTGATTATATTTTTCCTTTTGATATGGTTAAAAAGAACACGATCAAAAGAACCGAATCGCTATTTATGATTGATATTGCCATTCCAAGAGATATAGATCCAAAAGTTAACAGCTTAGAAAATGTTTTTCTGTATAATATTGATGATCTTACTAAAGTTGTAGAAAAAAACAAATTAAGAAGGTTAAAAGAAATTCCTAGAGTTGAAGCTATAATTGAGGAAGAACTAAAAACATTTAATCACTGGTGTTATCTCAATAGAATAATTCCTACAATTTCAAGAATTAGAATAGGTGCGGAAAAAATTAGAAAAGCTGAGATGGAAAAAACTCTTTCTAAGTTAGAAAGTAAGCTTTCAGAAAAAGAAATTGAGCAAATAGATGCTATGACAAAGGCTATAGTAAAAAAAATTTTACACAATCCAACAGTCCAATTAAAAAGGCATGTGAATGATAAGAATTTGGAAAGTATAATTAGTATTACTGAACTTTTATTTAACTTAAATTCGGATTCTTTATTGCCTGATTTTGGTAAACATAAGGAGTCAAAATGATGTTAATAGCTATAGATTTGCTTATCTTATCTTTTCTCTTTTCTCTCTTAAATATTTTTAAAAAAAGCAAAATCAATATATACCTCTCACTCCTGTTTGGATTGAGTTGCTTTTTAGATTTAGCTTTTTATATTATCAAACTATTTTTGAGTTCACCGCTCCTTTTTATAAACATATTTATGTACGAAAAACTAATT
>NZ_JBRCUV010000045.1:0-12600 GCF_053498235.1 Thermodesulfobium sp. | reverse complement strand
GGTTATGGGAAGCAGGGAACACACTCCTAAAAGGGCTCAATAACCCAGGTAAAATGGAGTTCTCCTGCCTTTCCTTTTGTGCTTGTAATGGGTAAAACCCATTCATATAAACTTTATAACACAAATTATTAGTAGGAGGTTAAAATATGAAAATGCTATTTTATGCCTGCGAGGATCCATCAGATTTTAGTAAATATTATAAGCTTTTTAAGCACATTAAGCTTTTAAATGAGACTGGACATGAGGCAAAGATTATATTGGAGTGTAGAGCAGTATTAGCTCCTTTAGTTTTTTACGACTCATCAAACCCTTTAAAGAGCTTATATATGGATATTAGGCAAAATATTTTAGCTATTTGCAAAACATGTGCTACTAAATATAATACAGTTGAAGAGTGTAAATCTCAAAATTTACCTATAAAGGGTTTATTAGGGTCTCACATTGCTTGCGAGCAATATATAAGGAAAAACTATTATGCAATGTGCATGTTTTCTAATAGTGAAACAATTAAGATTTAGCTAATTAAATCACAACATATTATCGATTAAAGTTGTGAGGTAATTTTGGATCTTCTTAATTTCTTCAGTCTTGCCTATTAATGAACCTTTATCTATATTTTCTTCTTTTAATTCGTCAGAATATAAATTTGCCCATTCTAATATCATATTCTGGTCAACTTCAATGTGAAACTGTAAACCTATTGAATTTTTATAAATAAACCCTTGGTTCTGATATTTTTCAGATGAAAATATGTGCAAAGAATCTTTCGGCAAATCAAAGGTATCGCCATGCCAACAAAAAGCATTAAATTCTCTTGGGAAATTATGTATAAATTTATGATCATGTTGCTTATAGATTTTATACCAGCCAATTTCCTTGCCATTTTTACCTTTATAGACCCTTGCTCCAAGAACGTGAGCGAGCACTTGTGATCCAAGGCAAATTCCAATAATGGGTATATTTCTACCTAAAGCCCTTTCTACAATTTTAAATTCGTCCTTTAAAAAGGGATATTTATCAGATTCATATACACCCATGTAGCCGCCTAAAATAATTAAAAAATTGTATTCTTCTATGTTTATTTTACTGCTACTATCAGTGGTGATGTCACAAATGTCAATTACATTTGTTCCAATACCGAAACCTCTTTCTGAAAAGATATTATATAGATAACCAGGTCCTTCTTCTTTTACATGTCTGATAGCTAAAATTTTCATAAAACCTCCAAAATTTACATTAAGTATAAAACATAAGTATAAAACAATATTATATTCCATAAATAAAAATCTCACATAAAATTTATAATATATTGGCAAGATACAAAAATTATATTAATATTATCATATAATAACAATAGAGGAAGTAAATTGGCTAAGAAAATTTGGGATTGGTTTCAAATAGAGGTTACATCATTTTGCAATGCAAACTGCATTTATTGTCCTCATACTATTTATAAAACAATCTGGATCAATAGGCATCTTGAAGTAGAACTGTTTAAAAAATTAGAACCTTATTTATGTAACACCAAACTCGTCTATCTTCAGGGATGGGGAGAACCTTTCCTAAATCCAAGAATATTTGATATGATCGAATTTGCTAAAAAATTCGGCTGTAGAGTGGGCACTACTTCAAATGCAAATCTCATTGACAGAGAAATCTCTGAAAAAATAGTAATGTCAAAATTAGATAGTATATCTTTTTCCCTTACAGGAGTTGATAAAGATAACGATTTTTATAGAAAGGGAACTTCACTAGAAAGGGTATTAAACGCAATTGATGAAATCAACTATGCAAAAAAGAAACTAAAGGTTGACTTTCCTAAAATAAATATTGCATATTTACTCTTAGCTTCTGGATTAGGAAAAATTTATAAGTTACCGGATGTACTAAAGGGTAGAAACATAAATCAAGTAATAATTTCTACGCTTGATTTTATTCCATCAGAGGATTTTAAAAGTGAGTCTATAAGATTTAATAATATAAACGAAATGTCTGAATTTAGTAAAACTATAGAAAAAATTATTAAAAGGGGTATAGATTTTGGCCAGGAAATATATTGCAACGTTCCAGTATTGTCTCAAAAGCTAAGGTCTTGTAGCGAAAACCCTGAAAATAGCCTCTTTATAGGATCTGATGGTTCGGTATCTCCCTGTGTTTTTACAAATTTGCCTTTAGAATCAAAACCTTTAGATTCTAATAATTATATTAAAATAATTTTTGGAAATATTTCTACTGAAGACCTTTATGAAATTTGGAATTCAAAAAAATATGTTGATTTTCGCTCTTCATTTCAACGGAATTTTTATCTTACGCCATGTAAAAAGTGCTTAAAAAGATTCATTTTTTCTTTAGAAATAACTTTTAATTCAAATTTGTTTTTTTGGCCTTTCGAATAATTAAGCCTTTTTTATAGAAATATATAGAATACTTAGTTTAACATAATGCAAACTTTTTGGTAAAATTAAATTATATGGTTGAAAAAAATCTTGATGAACTAAAACTTAGCAAACACCACTTAAAAGCGATGTTTGTTTCGGGAATGGGGTTTTTTACCGATGCATATGATTTGTTTATTATAGGTGTAGCCCTTTCCTTAATTACTCCAATATGGAGACTAACAAGTTCTGAAATCGCAATACTCGGAAGCAGCTCTCTTTTGGCTGCCTTATTTGGTTCTGTTTTTTTTGGTAGGTTTGCTGACAATTTTGGCAGAAAGAAAATTTATGGTCTTGAGGCTCTTATAATGACCATTGGTGCTCTTATGTCAGCATTTTCACCAAATTTTCTTTTTCTTCTAATATCTAGATTCATCTTGGGTATAGGTATCGGTGGAGACTACCCTGTAAGTGCAGTTATAATGAGCGAATATTCAAATAGAACTGATCGCGGTAAATTAGTCGGGCTGGTGTTTTCGATGCAAGCTCTTGGATTAATAATAGGTCCTCTTGTAGCTTTGAGTTTACTAATGTTTCACATTCCGCTTGATTTGGCATGGCGTGTGATGCTTGGTTTGGGGGCGCTACCTTCACTTATGGTTATCTATCTTAGAAGAAGACTGCCAGAATCTCCACGCTATCTATCTCAGATAGTTGGAGACAAAGAAGCTGCCTTGTCTGCCTTTGAAAGTTTTACAGGCAATATTCTTGATAAACAAAAACCTATACCCGAAGGTATTAAAACAAATTATGGAATAAAAGAATTTTTCTTAAACAAGCAACACGTTTTAACTTTATTTGGAACTGCTGGAAGCTGGTTTTTACTTGATTGGGCATATTACGGCAACACGATTTCTACACCAATAGTAATGAACGCTATAACAGATAGCTCTTCCCTTGAATTGAAGATGATTTATTCACTCTTGATATTTGTTGTATTTGCTTTACCTGGATATATCCTTTCAATTGTTTTTATGGACATTATAGGTAGAAAATATATCCAACTTATGGGCTTTGGCATTATGGCTTTTTCATTTTTGTTGTTGGGGACGATCCCGGACATAGAAAACAATGTAACTGGTTTCCTTATACTTTATGGTCTTAGCTATTTGTTTACAGAGTTTGGACCGAACACTACCACTTTTGTGCTGCCATCAGAGCTTTTCCCAACTGAATACAGGACAACCGGGCATGGTTTTTCTGCAGGAATTGGAAAATTTGGAGCCTTTTTAGGGGTTCTATTTTTCCCCATTACGGAGTCATTTTTAGGATTGAAAATGACATTTGTCATAGTTTCAATTATTTGTTTTCTGGGTATTATAACTACATCAGTCCTAACAGAGCCTAAAGGAAAAAGCCTCGAAGACTGTTCTTACTCCAAGATAGTTGGAAAGTAATAAACTCATTCGATTTTTCATTAACACACCTTTAACAATAATTTTATAAAATAAAATAACTAAATTTTGAAATTTGGAGAGTTTAATGAAGAAAAAAGTTTTGTTTTTATGTACTCACAATAGCGCTCGCTCGCAAATGGCACAGGGCTTGATGAATAATCTTTTACCAGAAAGCTATGAGGCATTTAGCGCTGGCACATATGCTACATCTGTTAACCCATTTGCCATAGCAGTTATGAAAGAGATTGGAATAGATATATCTAAACACTATTCAAAGAATTTTGATATATATTTGAACGACGAATTTGATTATGTTGTGACTGTCTGTGACAATGCGAAAGAAGGTTGTCCATATTTTCCCGGTGGTAAAGAGCAAATTCACAAAGGCTTTGAAGACCCTGCTTCTTTTTCCGGAACCGATGAAGAAAAATTAGATAAGTTTAGAGAAGTTAGAGATAAAATTAAAGACTGGATTTTAGATTATTTTCGAGACTAAACAACTAAAAGCGAATAAAGTTTAATAAATTTAGCTGGACTAAAAGCATATATACAAATGTGCTCACAAATATGCTCACAAAAAAGTTTCTAAATCTTAAGTGAAGAATTATTACAAATAAAATAGCAATTATTTCGTTTAGTCTAGGCATATTTTAAAGCTAAACTAGCTTCTTTTTTTATCCTGATTTTGTTAATATGATTGATCTACTATCATGAGTTATTTATAAAGAGTTAAAAAATGGAGGTAAAAATGGAAATTTCTAGTAAACCAAATAGATTGATATATGAGAGCTCGCCATACCTGCTACAACATTCTCACAATCTGGTTGATTGGTATCCGTGGGGCGATGAGGCTTTAAAAAAGGCAAAAGATGAGGATAAACCAATCTTTCTAAGTATTGGCTACAGTAGCTGTCACTGGTGCCATGTTATGGAAAAAGAATCTTTTAATAATGAAGAAATTGCTAAAATTTTAAACGAAAAATTTATTTCAATTAAGATTGACAGAGAGGAACATCCAGAAATTGACAAATTCTATCAGAACGTTCATGTAGTGTTCAATAATCGCACTGGTGGTTGGCCGCTTAGCATATTTATGACCTATGATCTAAAACCATTTTTTGCTAAAACCTATATTCCAGTAGAAAAACGATCGGGTATATATGCTTTCTCTGATATTCTACACGCAATATCAAATCAATATATTAACGACAAGTCAAAACTAGTTAAAATAGGAGATGATATTCTAAAATATGTTGATTCATTACACAAAGTTGAAAAAGAAGTTGAAATAGACAATAATATGATGGATTTATTTATAAAAAAAGTTGAAGAAAATTTTGATGAAATTTATGGTGGGTTTTCTGGTGCTCCAAAATTTCCACAAGTATCTATTTTGGACACATTACTCTATATTTACAACAATACACAAAACACAAAGCCCCTCTATATGGTAGAAAATACCCTAAAAAATATGTCAATTGGTGGAATTTATGATCTCGTAGATGGTGGGTTTTGTAGATATAGTACTGATGACATCTGGCTTGTGCCACACTTTGAAAAGATGAGCTATGATAATGCTCTCTTATCACAAGTTTATTTAGACACATATCAGGTTACAAAAAATAATTTGTATCTGGAAATTGCATTGGAAACAATTGAATTTATGATGGAAAAGATGCAAAGGAATGGACTTTTTTATTCATCAAGCGATGCTGATACAGAAGGTGTAGAAGGCAAATATTATACATACGAATATGATGAAGTGGTAAAAGTTTGTAAAAAATACAATATTGATCCCAAGTTGTTATCAGTTACTATAAAAGGTAACTTTGAAGGGAAAAACATTCTAAGATTATCAAATAATGATGAGAGATATAAATTAAAATTATTATTAAATGATCTAAAAAATATTCGAAAAGAGAGACAATACCCATTTATTGACGAAAAGATAATTACCTCAATAAATTCAATGATGATAAAGAGTTTGTTTAAAGCAGCTAAAATTAATGAAGAATATACTGTTTTAGCCAAAAGAAGTACTGAAGCGCTACTCAATTTTTTATATAAAGATAATGTTCTATATCATTGTGGCGTATATGGTAAAGAGTTAAAAATAAAAGCCTTTTTGGAAGATTATGCCTATTTAATTGATGCTTTTATAGAAGCATATTACCTTACCAAAGAAGATGAATACCTAAATTTGGCAATAAAATTTACCAGAGAAGCGAATAATTTTTTTGAAAAATTTTGGTATTTTAGTCTGGACGGATTTAAAACTATAGCAGATGTCTTTGATGAATCTTATCCATCAAGTGCCTCTTTAATGATACTGAACAACATAAGGTTAAACAAATTTGTTGCAGGCGAATTTTCTGATATTATAAATAAAAGCATAAAGAATTATTCAACAAAAATATCTAAATATCCTCAATATACAGCCCTTGCAGTAAAGTGCGTTTTGGAATGGAAATTAAAAAATAATGAATAGAATTTTCTTTATATAAAAGTTAATGTTAAAAAAGGTGTATTGATTGGAACGATTTCAAGAAATAACCAGAAATTTTTGCAAATATGTTATTTATAAAGAAATTCATTGAACGTTGAAATTAAAATTATTGTTTTACATTATGGGATTTAATAAGTTTAATAAAATTTTTTACTACTGTTGACAAGTACGCTTTTTTAAGCCATATTACCACTGCTTTTGTCTCTAAGGATTTATCGTCTATCTCTCGTAATTTAATTTCTCCTGGTTTAAAAATACTTATAGGAGGTTTTGGCACCATAGCAACACCTATACCCAATTCCGCCCATGTTATGATTGATCGAACATCTTCGCCTTTACATAGAATATTTGGCTCAATTCCATATTTACTAAATGCGTTCATTATGATATCCTCATATCTGCGATGAATAATTAGAGGGATATCTTTTAAATCATTTAGATTAATTTTTTCATTTTGAAATTTCCAGTTATCAGTAAAAATTGCTACCATTGGGTCATCTGGTTCACTTGAGTCCTGAATAATATAGTTATAATTATTTAAGTTAAAAGGAGTCCTTACAATGCCTATATTTACAACTCCCTTATTTACTAAATCCATAATTTTAATGGTGTTTCCCTCTAAAACTTGAAAAGTAACATCAGGATAGCTTTCATGAAACTCTTTAATATATTTTGGCAGTATTGAGGCTCCACTTGAAGAAACTGTTCCAATACTGATTGTCCCGTGATGGCCCTTGCTTAGATCAATTAATTCTTTTTTTGTTGAGTCAACAAGATTAAGTATTTGCTCGGCTCGAATAGTGAAAATCTGACCAGCCTCGGTAAGGTCAATACCCTTTGCACCTCGAATCAAGAGCTTTACCCCTAATTCTTTTTCAAGTAATTTGATCTGTTGGCTTAATGGGGGTTGTGCAATATTGAGTTTATTTGCAGCTTTTGTAAACTGACCTTCCTGGACTATAGTGAGAAAATATCGAATTTGTCTTATATCCATTGATAACATCTCCCAATAATTAAATTTGTTATATTTAAATCATATAATCTAATATGAATTAGATATTTTAAATATATTAGTTTCTTTGTTATAGTATATTCGCTTAAGGTTGTCAAGAAACTTTGCAAAATATTTTATACAAAGGCGAGTTATACCATTATTTGTGATAGGAGATGTTAAAAATTGAGCTACATAGAAATTGGAAGTAAAGAGTTCAAAAAGGTTTCTGCATGTATTTTAATTGGCAGCATAGTAAATTTTGCTTTAATGTATTCACCACAGCCGCTTATTAGTCTGTATTCTGAGCTCTATCATGTCTCACCTGAAACTGCAAGTTTGTCAATCTCTCTAACAACTATCACAATGTCGGCGTGTTTGTTTTTTGTATCACTTTTTATAAGCGCTTGGAACAGAAAATTGATAATGAGCTATTCGTTAATTTTAACATCCCTTTGTGCGATTCTAACAGTTTTTATAACTAATTTTTATATATTTTTGGCTCTAAGGTTTTTTGAGGGAATAGTTGTGGCAGGATTTCCATCTATTGCAATGACGTATCTACACGAAGAGTTCTCACCTAAAGATATTGGTAAGGTCATAGGATATTATGTCTCTGGAACTGCAATAGGTGGTTTTTTAGGCAGAATTTTAACAGGTATATTTACTGATGTATTAAATTGGCATATAGCCTTCTTAATTCAAGGATTTATTTGTCTAATCGCAAGCATATGGTTTTTACTTAACTTACCGGAATCAAATAATTTTAATAAAACGAATATATCTATTCGTCGTCTTAAATCTGTTTTGGTGTACACTTTGTTTAATGCAAGACTTGCAAATCTTTATTTAACTGGATTTTTATTGATGGGTGCATATATTACTATTTTAGATTATATTGGATATCCCCTCACGAGAGCACCATACGATTTGAACCAGACAGCTTTTGGATTTTTGTTCGTAGTAAATCTAGTAGGTGTTTTTAGTTCGGCTTTTTTCGGAAGACTAGCAGATCAATATTCAAGACGATTTATACTAGGTATTGCACTCTCAATTTTCATCACAGGTTCATTGCTAACGTTAGAACCGTCTTTATTTATTAAAATAATAGGCATTTCGCTAGTTGCATTTGGATTTTTTGCTGGGCACTCTGTAGCAAGCGGTTGGGTCGGCTTCCTGGCATCAAAGAGGCAAAAGTGCCAAGCAGCTTCTTATTATTTATTTTTCTACTATTTGGGAGCAAGCTTATTAGGTTGGACAGGAGGTTTTTTCCTTAAACCCTTTGGCTGGAATGGCATAGTCTACTACGTATGTATTTTATTAGTTGTCGCATTCTTCGCTTCAGTAAAACCCTTTTCTCACAAATTTAATTTGGGGCCTATAAGAGTTTTGTCCAAATCATAGCTAGTAAAGAAAATGCATAAATTGATAATTTCTTAATTTGTAAAAAAATTAAATCTCAAGAAACATATCCATGATATTATTTATATATTATTTATAGGTAATTAAAAGTACTATAGATATGAAGGAGTTAAGATGCCAAAAAACATAATTGTTTTAACAGGAAGTCCTCGAAAGGGTGGTAATAGCGATCTCTTAGCTGATGCATTTATAAATGGTGCAAAAAGTGCAGGGCACAACGTTATAAAATTTACAGCTGCAGATAAAGATATAGATGGTTGTAAAGCTTGTAATAAATGCTTTTCAAAAGGAAATGCATGCTTCTTTTCTGATGATTTTAATGAACTTGCTCCATTAGTAATGGACTCAGATTTATTGGTTATTTCAACACCTTTATACTGGTTTTCATTTCCATCTAAGCTGAAAGCAGCAATTGATAAATTTTATTCATTTATTATAGGCAATATTACATTAAGGGTTAAAGAAAGTTTACTTATTGTTTGTGGTGCTGCAGAAGATGAAGAAGAATTTCAAGGGATTATCAAATCATATGAATTAATAACAGATTATATGAAATGGACAAACAAAGGTTCTATAATTATAAGGGGGATGCGCGAAAAAGGCGATGTTTTGAAAACCGATTGGATAAAAAAGATTGAGGAAATGGGAAAAAATATTTAAAGGTTTTATTAGTTAAGAATAAAAATATTTTTATAAAAAAATGGAGCCGAGGATCAGAGTCGAACTGACAACCTGCTGATTACAAATCAGCTGCTCTGCCTATTGAGCTACCTCGGCAATGGCTAAATTATAACATAATAAGTTAAATTTTGAAAAGTATCAAAAATATTTTTGGTAAAAAATAAACAATTAATTAAGAATGGATATATAATTAAATAAAAAGAAAGGGGAAAAATATGAGTAAAGTACTAGTTGTTTACTATTCTCTATATGGACACATTCACAAACTTGCTGAAGCTATTGGTAAAGGAGCTAGTAGTGTAGAAGATGTAGAAGTATATATAAAAAGAGTGCCCGAAATCCTCTCAGATGATGTTATAGAAAAAATGGGAGCAAAAGAAATTCAACAAAAAATAAAAGCATTAATTCCTGAGGTTTCTTTGGAAGATTTAATCAGTGCTGACGCAGTAATATTTGGTACTCCTACAAGATTTGGGAACATGTGCGCACAGATGAAGACATTTTTAGATAGTACAGGGGGAATATGGTCAAAAGGAGAGCTTTTTGGAAAAGTTGGTAGTGTTTTTACATCCTCAAATACGCAACACGGAGGGCAAGAATCTACTATTCTTACATTTTTGCCGTATTTGTTTCATCAAGGAATGATTGTAGTAGGCCTACCATATCTTTTTAAAGGTCAGACTATTATGGACCAAATTACAGGTTGTTCGCCATATGGTGCATCTTGTGTTGCTGGCGAGAACTCTTCAAGAAGCGTTTCTGAGAATGAAATTAATGGTGCATTTTTTCAGGGCAAGTATGTAGCACTTATTACAAATAGCATATGTAAAAATAGAGAAAAAATTTTTAACGCATTGGTTTCACTAGATTTTAACTAAATTATTAAAGAACATAGAGGAGGATGTCATGACTAAGAGACCAAAGGTGATTATGACAAACAAAATTTTGGATGAGCCATATCATTGGCTAGAACAAAGAGTTGAATTAATTTGCTGGAATCAAGAGAATCAACCACCTCAAGAAATTGTAAAAGAATGGCTTAAAGATGCAGATGGACTTTATTCTACGTTTTATCCGGTAACTGAGTCTTTGTTAGAAGATGCAAAGAAACTTAAGGTCGTAAGTCAGTGTGCTGTCGGTTATGATAATATCGATGTAAATTATTGCACTAAAAGAAGAATAGCTGTATGTAATACTCCTCATGTTGTTGTGGAAGCTACAGCTGAACTTACCTATGGTTTACTAATTTGTGCTGCTAGAGATATTATTAATGCAGTAAATTATGTTAAAGAAGGTAAATGGACTAGAAATTTTGGATATCCTTTATCTCACGATTTACACGGTAAAACACTTGGAATTTTTGGAATGGGAAATGTTGGAACTGCAGTTGCAAGAAGAGCTAATGCTTCACTGATGAACGTAATATATCACAATAGGAAACCAAAATCTAATGATAAAGATTTAAATGCCAAATACGTTAGTTTTGATGAATTAATCGAAACCTCTGATTATTTAATAATACTTTCACCATTAACACCCGAAACTAAAGGAAAGTTTAATTACGATGTTTTTAAAAGGATGAAAAAAACCGCAATCTTAATAAATGCTGCAAGAGGACCTATTGTTGTAACCCAAGATCTATATAAGGCACTGTTAAATAAAGAGATTGCCTTTGCAGCATTAGATGTAGTTGATCCGGAACCAATCCCTAAAGATCACCCTCTTTTAAATTTGCCAAACGTTATTATTACTCCACACATAGGTACTGCTACATATGAAACAAGACTAAACATGATGCAGCTTGCAGCCGAGAACCTATTTGATGTTTTAGAAGGAAGAAAACCAAAATATTGCGTAAATCCTGAAGTTCTTTAAATCTTAAAACAATATTATCTTTTAAATAAATATAAAGCTCTATACTAATCAGCTTTTTGATTTTCTAAATTTCATTAAGCTGATTAGTATTTATTTTTGATTCAATTTAGAAAATTATACATTAAATAATTTAATCTAACAGTATTAGAAAATTAAGTTTAGCGTTCTTTTGAAGCATAAGGATCTTCGTTTAAAATATTTGCCCAGCGCATTATCCAATCTTTTGTTTTTCTTTGATCTACACCTGTTAAAGTGAATAAAGTTTTATCATCTATATTGAAATCAGCTTGATATTTTCTAAATCCAAGAAAATAATCTTTTGTAACAGCAAGTTCTAATTCATTAAAATCCTCTGCCAAGCTATATTTATTCATTATATACCATGCAGAAAAATCATAACCCATTTTAAAGCTATCATCGAAGAATTTTTCTTTTTTTTCTTTTTCATACATATCTGAAGAACATATTACAAAGTCAGTTGCGGTTTTGGTATTTAAATAGCATTCTTTTGTGGAATTATAACCTTTTAAAAAATCTTCTTTATTAAACTCTAATGCTTTTGCTTGCAAACCTATAGCGCCTAAAAATATTATAGAAGTAAAAATAAGTATTATAAAAAAATATTTCACAAACGTCCTCCCTCTAATTAGTTTTCTTAAAATACGGCTCTTTAGTAAATTATAAATCAAATTTCCAAAAATTTACTATTTTGTCAAGACCTATAGATAAAAGAATGTTTGGATTGCTTTTGAATTTGATATCAACAACTTTATCAAAATGTCCAGCAAAAGTCTTTAATTTTTCTAACAAAACTAAATCATATAAAAGAACTTCATCATCGCAAGAAATGGCAAAATGTAATCCATCCTTTGAAAAAGTTAATAGACCTATTTTGCTAAGATCAAATTTCATCTCATTCAACAATTTACCCCATCTATCATATAATTTTAGATTTTTGTTATTGTAATAACAAATAATATTAAATTTTTTATTCACGGAAAACATGCCATTTTCAATTTCAGTATTAAAACAGTCAACTATCTTTTTTAATTTAAAATCGTATATAAAAATTTGACCGTCAAATGTTGATATGTAAAAGAAATCTTTAAATAATAAAATACTATGTGGATTAAAGTCAATTTGAAAAATTTCAATCATCTTATTTTCCTTCAGAATATCTATAGTACAAAACTTTTTTTCTTTATCGGTCCAATATAAAACATTTTCAGACATAAAAAAGTTAAAATCTTTGGTTTCTAATGATAAAACATAAAAATCATTAAAATTTGAATT